>NZ_JBEOWS010000026.1:0-50469 GCF_040296125.1 Streptomyces sp. NPDC002265
CCTGCCGCAGGCCGGCTGGAACTGGCACGCCCACCACAACGCCACCAGCGAGCCCATGGCGTGGATCGACGGCCTGGACATCCCGTTCCAGTACGTCACCGAGGCGCAGTTCTTCGAGTTCGGCCGCGACGAGATCACCGAGGCCGAGCGCACCACACCGCGACGGTCCCGCTCCGAGCGGCTGTGGGGCCACCCGGGTCTGCGCCCGCTGGCGGCCGCCCCGGCCGCCCCGGGCAGCCCCCTGCTGTCCTACAAGTGGGAGTACACCGACGCGGCCCTGCGTGACCAGCTCCTGCTGGAGAAGGAGGGCTTCGGCGGCACGGTCGAGCCCGGCCACGCCGCGGTGCGCTACACCAACCCGCACGACGGCTCCGACGTCCTGCCGACCCTCCGCGCCGAGTTCCACCGCGTGGCCCGGGGCGCCGAGACCGCGCCGGTGCGCGAGACCGGCTCCTCCGTCTACCAGGTCTTCGACGGTTCCGGCACCGTCACCGTCGGCGAGAGGTCCTGGTCGGTGACGCGTGGCGACCTGTTCGTCGTCCCGTCCTGGGAGCCGTTCTCCGCCAGGTCCGAGGCAGGCCGCACCGACTCCGACTCCGCGGGCCTCGACCTGTTCCGTTTCTCCGACGCGCCCGTCCTCGAGGCGCTCAAGCTCGACCGCACCCAGAAGGACGCCTGATCATGAAGCTCGCCACCCTCCGCACCGCCGACGGCACCCGGGCGGTCCGCCTCGACGGCGACGTCCTCGTCGACCTCGGCCACTCCGACCTCGGCGAGCTGTTCGCCCAGCCGGACTGGCAGGCGCAGGCGCAGGCCAAGACCGCCGCGTCCGGGGCCACTTACCCGGTCGACGGCGCCGATTTCGCGCCGGTCGTACCCAATCCCTCCAAGGTCGTCTGCGTCGGCCACAACTACACCGACCACATCAAGGAGATGGGCCGGGACCTGCCCACGCATCCGACGCTCTTCCCCAAGTTCGCCGACACCCTGCTCGGTGCGAACGACGACCTCGTCAAGCCCGCCGAGACCGACGCGCTCGACTGGGAGGTCGAACTCGCCGTCGTCATCGGCAAGCAGGTGCGCCGCGCCGACGAGCAGCAGGCGGCCGACGCCATCGCCGGCTTCACCGTCATGAACGACATCTCGGTGCGCGACTGGCAGTTCCGCACCATCGAGTGGACCCAGGGCAAGATCTGGGAGGCCACCACCCCGGTCGGCCCCTACATCGTCACCCCCGACGAGGTCGGCGGAACCCGCCCCGCTCTCCAGGTGACGACGACCGTCGACGGCCGCGTCATGCAGCAGGACGACACCGGCACGCTGCTGTTCGACCCGGTCTTCCTGGTCCGGTACATCTCCACGGTCATCACCCTGCGCCCCGGCGACATCATCGCCACCGGCACACCCGCCGGTGTCGGCAACGCCCGCGACCCCAAGGTCTTCCTGCTCCCCGGCCAGACCGTGGTCACCGAGATCACCGGCCTGGGCGCCTGCACCAACAGGGTCGTCGAGGCATGACCACCGCCCCACGCGGCGGTCGTACCCCGGCCCCCGCCACGCAGGACGGCCGAGGCACGACGACCGCCCCGCGCACCCCCGCCGACGCGCGCGCCTGGGCCCGTACCGGAACCGAGCTGATGCTCGACGCCGTCGCAGGCCTCGACGAGGACGGCTTCTCGGCCCCCAGCCTGCTGCCGGGCTGGACCCGGAAGCACCTCGCCGCGCACGTCGCGGCCAACGCCGACGCCCTGGGCAACCTCGTGCACTGGGCGGCCACCGGCGAGCGGACGCCGATGTACGCGTCCGCCGAGGAGCGCGCCGCCGGTATCGCCCGCGGCCCCGCCCTGTCGGCCGGCGAGCTGCGCGCCTGGCTGACCGGTTCCGCAGAGCGCCTCGCGCAGGGACTGGACCGGCTCACCGACGGGCAGTGGCGGCACCGGGTCGTCACCGCCCAGGGCCGCAGCGTCCCCGCCACCGAGCTGCCGTGGATGCGCGCCCGCGAGGTGTGCGTGCACGCCGTCGACCTGCGTACCGGCGCCGTCACCTTCGCCGACCTGCCGGAAGGCTTCCTGGCCGCACTGGTCGAGGAGATCCGCGCCAAGCGGCAACTGACCGCGCTGCCCGACGGCCCGCTGCCCGAGGTCGCCGCCTGGCTGGCCGGCCGCCCCCACACCCTTGCCGACGCCCTCGAGCTCGGCCCGTGGCTCTGAGGAGTGAGTTCCATGTCCCATCCTGATGTGATCGTCGTCGGCGGCGGTATCGGCGGCCTGGCCGCGGCGTTCTCGCTGACCCGCCAGGGCCTTTCCGTCCGCCTGCTGGAGAGCGCCCCCGCCTTCGGCGAGGTCGGCGCCGGCATCCAGCTCGCCCCCAACTGCACCCGCATCCTCGACGACTACGGTCTTCTCCAGGAGGCCAAGAGCCTCGGCGTCGTCCCGGACACGATGGTCATGCGCGACGCCGTCGACGGCGACGAACTGACCCGGCTCGACCTGCGGGACCTGGAGCGGCGCTACGGCTTCCCGTACCTGGTCATCCACCGCAGCGACCTGCACGGCCTGCTGCTGCGCGCCTGCGGGCGAGCAGGGGTCGAGCTGATCAACGACGCGCAGGTGACCTCGTACGAGAACACCGCCGCCGGCGCCCGGGTGACCCTGGCCTCCGGCCGGACGCACGAGGCCGGTGTGGTGATCGCGGCCGACGGTCTGCACTCCGTCGCCCGCAGGCTGCTCGTCGACGACCGGCCCGTCTCCTCCGCCTACGTCGCCTACCGCGGCACCGTCCCCGCCGAGCTGGAGCGGGTGAAGTCCGTGGACCTCGGCGAGGTCGCGGTGTACGTCGGTCCCGGCTGCCACTTCGTCCACTACGGCCTGCGCGGTGGCGAGATGCTCAACCAGGTCGCGGTCTTCGAGTCGCCCAAGGCGCTGGCCGGCCGGGAGGACTGGGGCACCCCGGACGAGCTCGACGCAGCCTTCGCCGGCACCTGCGACTTCGTACGCGACGGCCTGCCGTTCATGTGGCGGGAGAAGTGGTGGCGGATGTTCGACCGCGACCCGATCATGAACTGGGTGCACGGCCGGATCGCCCTGCTCGGCGACTCCGCGCACCCGCCGCTCCAGTACATCGCGCAGGGCGCGATCATGGCCATCGAGGACGGCTGGGTGCTCGGTGAGCACGTCGCCCGCCATCGCACCGCCGACGGCACCCCGGACTGGGACACCGCCCTCGCCGCGTACGAGGCCGTGCGCCCCGAGCACTGCCGCCGTGTGGTGACCACCTCCCGCGCGTGGGGCGAGCTGTGGCACCTCGACGGCGTCCCTCGCGAGCAGCGCAACGCCCTGCTGCGCGCCCGCGCCACCGCCGACTACTCCTTCGTGGACTGGCTGTACGGCCCGACCGCGCTGACCCCGGACCAGGAACCGCCCATGTTCGAGCCGGTCCCGCTGTCCTCCGCACCCCCGCGGCCGGCCGCCCAGGGCACGGCGGCGTGAGCGACGCCGGCCGTCGATCGCGCGCGGCCGGCTGAAGAGTCGCACAGGCCGATCCAGCGCGATCGGCGGAACCGCCGCCGCTTTACAGTCCGACAGCGATCCATGCGGCGCGTGCGTGCGCAGGCCGGCGCGTACGGACGGTATGCGCAGACGCGCTAGGATCCAGGCATGGCGAACCTTCGACAGGCGCAGAAGCAGATGACGCGCCGCCTGCTGCTGGAGTCCGGGCTCGAACTGTTCACCACCAAGGGGTACGCCGCCACCAAGGTCGACGACATCGCGACCGCCGCGGGCACCACCCGGGTGACCTTCTACGCCTACTTCCCCTCCCGCAGTGATCTGATGAAGGCGCTCATCGACGAGCGGCTCAACGAGGCGCTCCAGCGCGTACGTTCGCCCGAGCACGGTTCGACGGCGCAGGACCTGGTCGCGACCGTGGCGGCGGGCACGCCGGAGGCGATCGGTGCCTGGCTGCGGCGCACCGCCGACAGTTGGCCGGAGATCCGGCCGATCATCCGGGTGGGCCGGGACGCCGCGGCGGTCGATCCCGAGCTGCGCGACCTGGTGGAACGGTGGCTGGAGGAGGCCATCAGCGACATCGAGGACGGCCTGACGGCGGCCGGGCGTTTCGCCCCCCACCAGCGCCGCTTCCGGGGCGTGCTGGCGATGGCCGAACTGGACTACATCGCCCAGCACTGGGGCGACGCCGACTGGAAGATCACCCGCGAGCAGATGCTCGACGAGCTCAGCGACAGCTGGGTGCGGCTCCTGGGCTGACCGCCACCGGCGCGAGCGGTCGGCTCACCGCTCGGCCGCGGCGTCGTACAGCAGGGTCCGCAGCCAGGCGACGAAGTGGCGGTCGTTCAGGTGCGGGTTCCACACCATGTCGATGCCGAGGCCGGGCAGTGGAAACGGGAACTCCTCGATCCGCAGGTCGGCGAGTGTGCGCATGGTGGCGGCGACCCGGTACCGCAGCAGCGCGACACCGCCGGCGCGGGCCACGTGGAACGGCACCAGCAGGAAGTCGGAGATCCACAGCCCGACGCGGTAGGGGATGCCTTCGTCCTCCAGCACCGAGTACGGGAAGACCCGCCGGTCGGTGTCGACGACGACGTGCGGTTCGGTGCTGAGCAGTTCGAGCGCGCCGGCCTGCGGCGGGGTGTCCGGCCCGGCCACCACCACGCACCGGTCGTCGTAGAGCCGCTCGCGCGGGTACGGCGAGGAGTGCCCCTCGGAGACCAGGACGACGTCGACGCCCCCTTCGGTGAAGGTGGCCTCGGTCGGCACGGTGATCGTCCGTACCCGAAGCGTGGCGTGCGGCGCGCGCTCGGCGACGAGCCGGGTCAGCCGGGGGCCGACGACGAACGCCGTGCTGTTCGTCATGGCGACGGTGATGACCCGTTCGTCCGTGGCGGGGTCGAAGGAGGGGAAGTCGACGATCCGCGCCGCCTGTTGCAGCGTGCCGCGCAGTGGCGCGATCAGCTCCAGGGCCCGCGGGGTGAGCGTGACGCCGCTGCCCTGCCGTACGACGAGGTCGTCACCGAGCAGGCGCCGCATCCGGGTCAGCGCGTGGCTCATGGCCGGCTGCGACAGCCCGACCCGCTCCGCCGCCCTGGTCACCGACCGTTCCTCCAGCAGCGCGAGCAGAGGCACCAGCAGGTTGAGATTGACCGACGCCAGCCGGTCCAGTCCCGACGCCGTGGTGCCTTCCTCGCTGCTCATGGCGCTCACCCTATGCGGGCGCCCGGGTCAGGCGGCGCAGCCGGGGGACGGGGATGCGGTGGTCGAGGGCGACGGCCGTGGTGCTGCCGTCGCCCTGCCGCCAGGTCATCAGGGCCGGGCCGTCGCCGGGTTCCCCGGCCGCGTACTCCGGTTCCCCGGCCGCCGGGAGGTGCCCGACCGCCTTGAGGGTCCGCCCGAACTGCTCGGTCCAGAAGTACGGCTGGAACGCGAGCGGCGGGGCGTCGGCGCCGTGGACGAGCGCCCGCGCGGCGGCCTTCGCCTGGTCGACGGCGCTGCTCCACAGCGGGACCCGGCGTGGGCCCTGTGCCGTGGGGATGGCCGCGAGGTCCCCGACGGCGGCGATGCCGGGACGGGCGAGGCCGCGTGTGTCCACCGGGACCGCGCCGTTCACGACGAGCCCGGTGCCGGCGAGCCATTCGGTGTTCGGCACGTCACCGACCGCGGTGAGCAGGACCTCCGCGCGCAGCACCGTGCCGTCGTCGAGTGTGACGCGGGCGTCGCCGGGCCGTCCCTCGACCCGGGCCGGACCGCCCTGGACCACGGTGAGCCCCCGCTCGCGGGCGGCGGTGAGGAAGACGCGGGCGAGGTGCGGACCGAGCTGGGCGGCCAGCGGCGGCCCCTGCGAGACGAGGGTGACGTCGCAGCCGGCGGCCAGGCACCCCGAGGCGATCTCCATGCCGAGCGGTCCGCCGCCGACGACGAGGACGCGGGGACGCTCCGCCAGGCGGCGGCGCAGTGCCAGCGCGTCGTCGAGTCCGCGCAGGGTGACCTCGTCGGGCAGCCCGGACAGCCGTCGCGCCCGGGAGCCGGTGGCGAGGACGACACCGTCGTACGGCAGGGCGGTGCCGTCGGCGAGCGTGACCAGCCGCCGCTCGGGGTCGAGCCCGGTCGCGCGCACGCCGAGCAGTTCGCTCGCCCCGTGCGAGGCCGGGGGCAGGGTGTGCGAGGTGAGGTCGTCGCCGTCGAGGAGCAGTGCCTTCGACAGGGCGGGCCGGCTGTAGGCGGGGTGGGGCTCGTCGCCGACGACGGTCAGCTCGCCGCCGAATCCGGCCTCGCGCAGCGTGTGGGCGGCGGTGAGCCCGGCGATGCCGTTGCCCACGACCACGACACGTTTCAGGGCTGCCGTGTTCATACGATCCTCAGCGCGGCGACCGGGCACACCCGCGCGGCGGCCTGCGCGAGCGCGGAGTCGCTCCCGTCGACCTCCTCGCGGTCCAGCACCAGTTCGCCCTCGTCGTCGAGGTGCATGAGCTGCGGTGCGGCTTCTTCGCACAGGCCGTGGCCTTCGCAGCGGGGGCGGTCGAGAACGATCCTCATGCGGGGATCACCTCCAGGACGGGGAGCTGCTCGATGCTCCGGGTGATGTTGTTCGGGACGCGGACCTCGGGTCCGACGACGAGGCGCTCGACGCGCCGGGACAGCGCCTCGATCACGGCGTGGGCCTCCAGGCGGGCGAGCCCCTGGCCCGCGCAGCCGTGCGGGCCGTAGCCGAAGGACAGGTGGTCGACGGGGTTGCGTCCGACCAGGAAGGCGTCGGGGTCGTCGTAGTGCCGGGGGTCGCGGTTGCCCGCGCCGAGCAGCACCGCGATCTGCGCGCCCTGCGGGACGACGGCGCCCTCGATCTCGACGTCACGGGTGGTGATGCGACCCCAGACGTTGACGGGGGGCCAGTAGCGCAGCGCCTCGTTGAACGCCGCGGGTATCAGGGCGGGTTCGGCGCGGACCTGGTCGAGCTGGTCGGGGTGTGCGGCGAAGAGGGCGACGAGGTTGCCGATGGCGGCGACGGTCGTGTCGACGCCGGCGCCGAGGTACTGGTGGATGATGTGGCCGACGGTGCCCGCGGGGATGGCTCCGCGGGCCTCGGCGTCGAAGATCGCACGGCCGACGGAGCCCTCGGCCAGATCGTCGGCGGTGACCTCGGAGCACCAGGCGTACAGCTCGCCGGCGATGGGGAAGCTCTCGGCCGTGCGCTGGTTCATCGGGCCGATGACCTGCATGGCGGCCTGGCCCCAGCGCAGCATGTTCTCGCGCACACGGCCGGTGAAGCCGATGAGGTCGGCGACGACCTCCAGCGGGAAGACGCGGGCGAGGGCGTCGACGGCTTCGAAGGAGCCCTGCTCGACGAGTTCGGCGACCAAGGCGTCGGCCTTCGCCTCGATGCGGCCCTTGAGTCCACGCAGGGCGCGGGGTGAGAGGTTCTCGGTGAGGGTGGCGCGCAGCCGGGTGTGCACCGGCGGGTCGGAGGCCAGCGAGGTGCCGGTCAGGGCCTGGTTGGCGGCCGGGTTGAACGCGATCGAGGCCGAGGAGAACGACTCCCAGTCGGCGAGGGCCTCGCGGATCACGTCGTACCGCGTCAGGGCGTAGACGTCGTTCTTCGGCAGGTGGATCACGGGACCGAGCTCCCGCAGCCGTGCGTGGACGGGGTGGGGGTCGAGGAGGACGTCGTCGGCGAACAGGTCGACGTCGGAGGTGGGCGGTGTGCTCATGTCCTCAGTCAAAGTGGCGCACGTCGCATTCATCAAATGAATGATTTGTATAGCTACGCATGCGCGTCGTGCATGCCGGTCTCGGCGAGGGGGCCTTCCGTGCTCCGATCTCCCGTCTTCACGCAACTACACGAGCAAAATATATTCGTGATGTTCGCTTCGTTGACGTCATGTAAAGCGAATGGTTAGCGTGACGGCAGCCACCGGGTGCACCGCCGCACCCGCACCGCAGACGTGAGGCAGTCATGAGCGTGAACAGCAACACCGTCAACACCGTCCTGGGCCCGGTGCCGGCCGGGGAGTTGGGCGTCGTCTCGGTCCACGAAGCGCTGCTGTCGGTGCTGCCGGGCGCGGAACACGCCTTCGACATCACC
The DNA here is from genome assembly GCF_040296125.1 of Streptomyces sp. NPDC002265. Taxonomy (NCBI): domain Bacteria; kingdom Bacillati; phylum Actinomycetota; class Actinomycetes; order Kitasatosporales; family Streptomycetaceae; genus Streptomyces; species Streptomyces sp. NPDC002265. Next base: position 8,092 of record NZ_JBEOWS010000026.1, read on the forward strand.
CTCGACCGCGCCGAGATCTTCGAGACGCTCGCCGGCAAACTGCGGGACTTCCGCGCCCACGGCGGCGGCACCATCGTCGACAGCACCGGCATGTTCCACGGCCGCGACGTCCGCCTCTACGAGGCCCTGTCCCGTACGACCGGTGTGCACATCGTCGCCTCGACCGGCCAGGGCCCCGAGGAACTGCTCGGCGGCTACTTCCTCACCCCGCAGACCAACCCGCCGACCCCCTGGCCCGCCGAGAAGTTCGCCGGCCTCTTCACCCAGGAGATCACCGAGGGCATGGTGGTCCCGCGCGTGGAGCGCCGCGGCCCCGCCGGACTGGTCACCACAGCAGTCACCCGCGCGGGCATGACCGCGACCGACGAGAGCCTGCTGCGCGGGGCGGCCCGCACCGCCCTCGCGACCGGTACGCCGCTCTCCTTCCGCCACGGCGCCGACGCCGTACGGGAACTCGACGTCGTCCTCGACGAGAAGCTGCCGGCCGACCGGGTCGCCGTCGGCGGCCTCGACCGCAGGGCGGCCGTCGCCGCCGACGCCCCGCAACGCATCGCCGCCCGGGGCGCCCACGTCGCCCTCGACCACGTCGGCACCGAGGACGAAGAGCACCTGACCGACGCCGAGCGCGCCGCCCTGGTCGCCGACCTCGTGCGCGCCGGACACACCGACCGCATCCTGCTCTCCGTCGGCGTGACCGGAGTGGCCGAGGGACACCCCGCCAACGACCTGCCGTACAGCCACGTCCTGACCGCCTTCGTGCCCCTGCTCAAGGAGCACGGCATCGGCGACGACGACATACGGCGCATCCTCGAGGCCAACCCCCGCGACCTGCTCGCGACGCGGTGAACGCGCCGGCCCGAACGACCATCAAGAACTTTTCCCGAAGGTGAGTGCTGTGTCGCGAGTGAACACCGTCCTGGGGCCGGTCCCCGCCGAGGAGCTGGGCTTCGTGGCGATCCACGAACACATCGGCTACGGCATGCCCGGCTCCGAGCTGGACACGCAGTGGTGGAAGACCCCCGAGCAGCGGTACGAGGAGACCGTTCCGAAACTGCGCCGCTTCCACGAGCTGGGCGGCGGCACCTTCGTCGACGCGACCGGCATCTGCAACGGCCGTGACGTCGACTACTACAAGTCGCTGTCCGCGAAGACCGGCGTCCACATCGTCGCCTGCACCGGATTCGTCGGCGGCGACACGGCCCTGCCGCACTTCGCCCGCGCCGATGTCGACTACCTGACACGGCAGTTCGTCCACGAGATCACCGTCGGCATCGGCGGCACCGGCAGCCTCGCCGGCGTCATCAAGGTCGGCGTCAGCCGTGGCGGCCGCATGACCGACCTGGACAAGCGCATCTACCGTGCCGCCGCCCGCGCCGCGCTGCGCACCGGCGTACCGATCCTCACCCACCTCGCCGTCGACGCCGAGAACGCCGTCGCGATCTTCGAGGAGGAGCAACTGCCGCTGGACCGGGTGCTGTTCGGTCACGTCGACGACGGGGTCAACGCCGACAAGACACGCGATGTGTGGATCGCCGAGCAGGGCGGCCGCATCGGCTTCGACACCTTCGGCTACGAGACCGAGCTGCCCGACCCGCCGTTCTGGGCCCGCCCGCGCAAGGAACGCCTGGACCACTTCCTGCGGTTCATCGACAACGGCCGCCGCATCGGGCAGGTCCTCGCCTCCGCCGACGCCAACTGCTCCCCCCTGGGCTGGCCCGGCGTCAAGGGGCACACCGTCAACTACCTCTTCGACGACCTGCTCCCGGACCTGCGCGCCGCCGGACTCGACGAGTCCGCCATCCAGAAGATCTTCGTCGGCAACCCCGCCGACTTCCTCACCATCCAGAAGTAAGCGAGATCCGCCATGCAGTCCTCGGACCTGAACAAACTGAAGATCGCGATCGTCGGCGCGGGATACGGCGGCGCGGCGGCGGCCAAGGCCCTCAGCCTGCTAGGCGCGGACGTCACCGTCTACGAGCAGGCCAACCGGATCCGTGAGGTCGGCGCCGGCATCGGGCTGCGCCCCGCCACCATGAACCGCTTCCGCCAGTGGGGGATCTTCGACGCGATCGCCGAAGTCAGCTCGCCCAGCGAGTACTTCGAGATCCTCACCGCCACCGGCGACCCGATGATGAAGGAGGCGTGGCCCGCCGAGGGCGAGCAGACCCACACCCATCTGATCCACCGCGGGGACTTCATCGAGGCACTGCTCGGCGTGCTGCCCGAGGGCATGGTGCGCCTCGGCCACCGCCTCCGGAGCGTCGAGGACAAGGGCGACAGCTCCGTCCTGACCTTCGCGGACGGCACCACCGTCGAGGCGGACCTCGTCGTGGGCGCCGACGGCATCAAGTCCGTCGTACGGCAGCAGCTGTTCAGCGACCGGGACCCGGTGTTCTCCGGCGAGCACGCCTACCGCGCCGTCATCTCCACCGACGACGCCCACGGCATGGTCACCGACGACAACCTGCGCATGTACATCGGCCGCGGCACCAAGGTCTACCTGCTGCCGCTGCGCCACCGCGACCAGGTGTCCTTCGACATCACCGCCCTGTGCCCGGACGGCACCTGGACGCCCCAGGTCACCAAGGACGACATGCTGCGCACCGTCGAGGGCTTCGACGAGCGCCTGCTGGCCATCACGCGCGGCCTCGCCATGGACGCCGTGAACATCCGCGCCGTCTACGACATCGACCCGGTCGACACCTGGCACTCGGACTCCGTCGTCCTCGTCGGCGACGCCGCCCACTCGATGCTGCACCACCAGGGCCAGGGCGCCAACTCGGCCATCGAGGACGCCGGCGCGCTCGCCGACGCCCTGCGGCAGGCAGGTTCCGTGAAGGAAGCCCTCGCCCTGTACCAGGCCACCCGCAAGCCGGTGACCGACCGGCTCCAGGCCATCTCGCGCCAGGGCTGGTCCGAGGACGAGATCGACGACGTCTTCCCCGGCCAGAAGCCCGCGGCCGCCGCGACGAAGGAGTAGGTCATGCCGCTGCACCCCGAGATCGCGAAGTTCCTCGCGACCCTCCCGCCCGCGCCCGAGGGCCCGCTCGACCCGGCCGCGCTGCGCGCCGCGGAGGAGGCGCACGTACCCGCCGTCGCGGACCGGCTGCCGCTGCACGCGGTGCGGGACCTGACCGCGCACACCACGTCCGGTGACGTGCCGGTACGCGTCTACACACCCACCGCCGCGGACCACCACGGCCTGCTGGTCCACTTCCACGGCGGCGCCTTCTTCCTCGGCAGCCTGGACACTCACGACCACCTCGCCCGCTCCCTGGCGAAGGAGACGGGCCTGAAGGTGGTCTCCGTCGGCTACCGCCGGGCGCCCGAGGCCGCCTTCCCGGCCGGTCTCGACGACTGCCTCGCCGTCACCCGGTGGGCCGCCGAGCACGGCGCGGACCTCGGCTGGGACGGCACCACCCTCGGCGTGGCCGGCGACAGCTCCGGCGCGACCTTCGCCGCCGCCGTGGCGGCCAGGGCCCACGACGAAGGCTTCGACAGCATCACCCACCAGATCCTCTACTACCCCTCCCTCGACCTGGACTTCGACGAGGACCGCTACCCCTCACTGCGCGAGAACGCCGTCGGGTACGGCCTGGAGACGGCCGGCCTCAAGCCGTTCAACGCCTTCTATTTCGACAGCGGCGCCGACCCGGCCGACCCGCTGGTGTCCCCGATCAAGCGGGAGGACCTGCACGGGCTGCCGCCGGCCCTGGTCGTCACCGCCGAGTTCGACCCGATGCGCGACGAGGGCGAGCTGTACGGCCGACGCCTCCAGGACGCCGGCGTGCCGACCACGATGAGCCGCTACCAGGGCGCCGGCCACGGCTTCGTCCAGCACTTCTCCTGGATTCCCGAGTTCCACCAGGTCTTCGCCGAGACCCGCGACTTCCTCACCCGTCACTGAACACCGGCCGCCGTCAAAGAAGTTCGGAAAGGTGACCATGACACACGACGTCACCGTCCACCCCCTGGTCTCGCCGTGGGGGAGGTTCGGTCTGTACAGCTTCTTCATCGACGCGCCCGAACCGGCGATCGTCGACACCGGGATCGCGACCTCCCCCGCGGAAGGCATGGCCCCGGCCCTGGAGGCGATCGGGCGGCGCATCGAGGACGTGCGCTGGATCCTGCTGACGCACGGGCACATCGACCACATCGGCGGGGCGCACGCCCTGTGGGAACTCACCGGCCGACGCGCGCAGGTGGTGATCCACGAGGCGGACGCACCGATGCTCCGCTCCCGCCGGGCGCACGTGGCCGAGTACAGCGCCGGACGCGGCCGCTACCTGCGTGACCCCGAGGGCGAGGCGAAGGTGGCCGCGGCCACGCACGCCGTCATCTCCGGGGAGATGGAACCCACCCTGCTCGTCAGGGGCGGCGAGACGCTCTCCCTCGGCGGCGACGTCACCGTCTCGGTGCACGCCGTCCCCGGGCACACACCCGGATCCGTCGCCTACGTCGTCGACGGCCTGCGCTCCGTCTTCGTCGGCGACGCCGTACAGGTCCACGGAGCCGCCAACGGCTTCCCCGGTTACACCGACCCGGCCGCCTACCGGGCCGGACTGGAACACCTCCGGGACGAGATCCGCCCACGGCACCTGTATCTCGGGCACCCGTACCGCCGAGACGACGGCACCCCGTACGGAGTCGAACTCGACGAGACACAGGCCCGGGAGGCCATCACCCAGAGCCTCGCCGCCGAAGGCCGGGTCGCCGAGGCCGCCTGCCGCTGCCTGGAGGCCGGCCTGCGCGAGAGCGACTCCCCGTACTCGCCCTTCGCCCCGGTCGCCGACGCGCTCGGCTATACCGGCGACCCGGCCCTCGAACCCTCGCCCTTCTTCACCTCGCTGCACGGTTACCGCGCGCAGCACCACCCGACCGCGCAGTACAGGAGCACCACACCATGACCGACCTCCACACCATCCGCGCGGGCGAGCAGACCATCACCGTCCGCAAGGACCTGCGGGTCCCCATGCGCGACGGCGTCGAACTCGCCGCGGACGCCTACCACGGCACCGACGACACCCCCCGCCCGGCGCTGATCGCGATGAGCGCCTACGGCAAGGAGCTCCAGGCCCTCGCCCTGACCACGCCCCCGCAGCGCCGCCCCAGCCCGATGTGGGACGGCTGCATCGAGGCCGGTGACATCGCCCGCGTCGTCCGCGAGGGATACGTCCACGTCATCGGCGACATGCGCGGCACGGGCGACTCCGGCGGCGTCATGATCGGCAACTACAACGCCGGCGGCGTCCCCCAGGGACAGGACCTCTACGACCTGATCGAATGGGTCGCCGCACAGCCCTGGTGCGACGGCAACATCGGCATGATCGGCATCTCCTACTTCGGCTCCATGCAGGTCCTGGCCGCAGCCGAACGCCCCCCGCACCTCAAGGCCATCTTCGTCAGTGGCGGTCACTTCGACTTCTACGAGACGACGTACCACGGCGGCGTCATGTGGTTCATGCCGCGCGCCGCCCGCGAGGGCCGCGGCGGCGACTCCGGCATCGCCCACACGAACGTCAAGTCCCGTATGCAGGAGGTCCACAGCCCCGAGGCACTGAGGAAGCTCGTCGACGAACGGCTCGACGACCCCGACGTGGCGGCCTGGCCCAACCTCGTCCACGTCCTCAAGTACCCCAAGAACCGCGAGTTCTGGTTCGACATCGTCATGAACCCGCTCGACGGCGACTGGTACGAGGAACGCAACCCCGTCAACCTGGCCCGGAACATCGACATCCCGGTCTACCTCCAGATCGACCAGGGCCGCGGCTGGACGGTCGACGGTCACATCGAGCTGTTCGACGTCCTCAAGGGCCCCAAGAAGCTCGACATCGGCTCCTACCCCCCGATGCAGTCGCGCCCATGGATCGAGGAGCACGACAAGATGTTCCGCTGGTACGAGTACTGGCTCAAGGGCGTCGACAACGGGATCATGGACGAGCCCGCCGTGAGCGTGTTCGTGGAAGGCTCACGCGAAGTGGTCACCGCGGCCCAGTGGCCGCCGAAGCCGACCACCCACAAGTCGCTCTACCTGCGCCCGCGACGCAAACTCTCCTACGAGCCCGAGCACATGGGCACCGGACACGCCGCCCCCGACGGCTTCTACCAGGCCCCGCTCACGGTCACCGACAAGGTCGAGGTTCTCACCTGGAGCACCGAGCCCTTCGAGGAGCCCACCGAGCTGATCGGAACCGGCGCGGCACACCTGTTCGCCGAGATCGACCAGGACGACACCAACTTCATCCTGCGCCTGTGGGACGAAGCCCCCGGCGGCAGGCGGCAGTTGATCACCACCGGCTACCTCAAGGCGTCCCACCGCGAACTCGACGAGGAGCGCACCACCGAGGGCGACCCGTACCACCCGCACACCCGAGCGGTGCCGGTCGAACCCGGCAAGGTCGAGGAGTACGTCCTGCGCCTCTACCCGCACGCCGCCACCTTCCTTCCCGGTCACCGCCTGGTGATGGAGCTGTCCAACGACGAACCCCTGGCCGACGCGCACAACTCCCTCCTCCCGCCGGACTCCTTCCACCTGCCGGTGGGCCGCCCCGTCACCCACAAGATCTACCGCGACGCGGCACACCCCTCCCGCCTGGTACTGCCGTTCACGACAGCCGTAACTCCGGCCGTGACACGCCAGGACTGACACCAGCGCGCCAGCACCGGACGACACCGACGCCGACCGGGGGGAGTGACGCACCCCCGGCGGCTTGTTCCGCCGACGCGCAGGGGCCAAGTCGGCGGACGCAGGTGACAATGATCGAGTGAAAGACGCCTCCGCCGCGCCCGTGCCCGTCGTCCTCGGCATAGACGATCTCCGACCGCTTCCCTGGGCCACGCGCATCGCCCGCACCAGCCGCGAAGGCATTCAGCTCCTGGAAGAGCATCGCGACTGTTTCATCGACGAGCTATGGCTCGACCACGATCTCGGGGGCGAGGACACCATCCTGCCGGTGGTGACCGTCTTGGAAGAAGCCGCCTTCGACGGACGCCCCTTCCAGATCGGAGTGGTCTTCGTTCACAGCGCCAACCCCATCGGGGCAGAGACAGTCCTCCGGTCACTTGCCCGCTGGAACTACCGTGTCCGGCGGGCAACGGCCTAGCCAGGGAAGCGCGTATCGAAGCGATCCCGAACACGAATCGGCTCGCCTGCCAGTCAGGCTAGTCGTAGTAATGCCCAGAGTTTCGGGTACTCGGTCCGGACGTCCCGTAGCGGCGACGCATTCGCCGTCGTCGGGTCAGCGAGTCTGTTCCAGCGGGTCGGCCCGGCCGAGCAGTTCCGCGAGCGGGGTGCCGGTCCGCGCGGCGATGACGCGGCGTGCGCGGACCTGGGCACGTGTACGGGGGCGGAACTTCGGCTCGCGCCCGCAACCGCACGGCTCGAAGCCCTCGTACCGCAGCCCCGCGGCCAGCACCACCGCCACCACCGACCAAGCCTTCCGGTTGCTGCGCCGAGGTGCCGCGAAGTCATGGCCGGCGCACAGCAGCGTCCCCGCGCAGCGCGGGCATGCGTGCCCGGCCTCGCTCGGATGCCGTTTGAAGCTGATCCGGCACGACACGCACACGTAGTGCAGCTTGTAGTGGAGGAAGGCGTAGGCGCACACGGACCGACCGCACCGGCGGCGCCTCGGCAGGGGCCAACAGGTTTCCGTTCGCGCAACGAGACTGCATGGCTGACATGCCTAGTCCCACCAGAACGACCAGGAAGTCCGCCCCACGAGCCGCGCAGCGTACTCGGGGAACGGCGTGGGCGGGTCGTCGACGATGTTGTCCGCGGTCGACAACACGTGTTCCAGGGCCAGCAAGTTCGCGTGCTCTGCTTCCGCGGGAGGTCTCGCGACCGATACGTGCAGCTCGCTGCCGACGGCCGCGACGACCTGCGCACCGAAGCGGTCCTCCCAGCTCCGCAGGAGTGCACAGAGCAGCGGAAGTGGTGCCTCGGCGGACCAGCCGATCAATGCCAGGGCGTCGCTGCTTCGACGGGCCGGGACGAGCACCAAGCAGCACTCCTCCAGGCCGAACGGACCCGTCTCCATGAGCCGGTCGAGCAGGCGTGTCGCGGCAGCCTCCTCCGAAGTCGGAGGTGCGGACACTGCCGGCACCTGCGGTGCCAGTCCCGGCCACTGTTCGAACGGCGGCCCCGGATCATGCGGCCATGGCTCGATTCCCTCAGGCACCGATTCGGGCGTCGGGTCGGTCCAGAAGGGCAGCCTCCTGCGCCGGTACTCGGCGAAGTCCGTGGCCAGCTCCTCCTCCAGGCGGATGGCATCAATGTGATCCAGGGCGAGCGGACTTCCCAGGGCGCCGGGCCGGCACAGGAGCGGGACCAGACCGTGTACTGGTTGCTCGCTCAGCAGCCGAGGCCACAGCCTTTCCACGTCATCAGGGAACTCGTCGGAGACCCATACGAGTTCGGGACCACAGGTCACGAACCGACCGGGAGGCAGACCATCAGGCAGGGCGAACGACATGGCTCGCACCCTAGATGGAGGTACCGACAACGCACCGGCCTCGGTCGACCTATTCGTCGAGGTAGCGATACATCTCACTCGCCGATCGGATCGCCACCTTGCCGTCGCGGACCTGCCACTCGCTCATGCCGTCGACCTCGTGGCTGACGAGGAACAGGCCGTTGATCAGGTCGTTGTCGTCGTCGGATGCCGGGATCCGCGCGATGCGCCGCAGTTGCTCCAGGAAATCGTCGACGGCCACAGCGCGCATCTCGGCGCCGTAGAAAGCCCAGTTGGTGAAGTTGTACTGCCTCGGGGGGAAAGCCCAGCCTCCGCTGTACGTCGCATTGGGATCGTCCGCCTCGACGATCCGTGCGACCTGGGCGAGCTGCTGATCATCGCACTCCAGCCAGCCCCTGATCCTGACGAAGACGCCCACGACGAATACCCCCTACGCCTCACGCGCCGTTCTCGATGGATGACGCCCACTCCGGTCGTCGGACGATAGGCGGGATCCGATGGGTCGGGCAAAGCGTTTGAACGCCCTCGCCCAGCAGGCCTGTCATTCCGCTGGGCTGAAGACGGCAGTGGGACTCGGATGCCGGCCGCTTGCCGAAGGGGCCCGACGATGGCTCACAACAGGTCTCCTCGGCCGGCCGGCTTCGGAGGATGCGGGCCGCCGCCGTCCTTGATGTCCTGCTCGCAGGTTCGTCGGTCGTAGGACTGGTCGTTGGGTATCAACAACACTCCGGCAACCCGCTCAGGGTGCTCGACGGCGAGCCACTCGTCGCCCGTGGGGTCGCCGCCCGGCCCGAACGCCTCGGACGAGTAGACCGTCCGACATCCCAGCGCCATGCGCTTCTTGTCGACCGCGCAGGCATCCACGCCGGGGCCGGAACTCTCGTCGGCGCCGTAGAAGCGGAAGCGGAAGTGCACCTGGTCGCCTTCGGAGGGCACCTGCGGGTGGGGCTCAAGGCGCCAGTCGACGACCTCGGCGGTCACTCCGACAGGGCGCTCGTACACGTCCTCGATCTGCACCCTGACACCGGCCTTGCCGCGCTCCGCGGTCGTGTCCGTGCAGCCCCAGTGGGAGGAGCAGCCGGACAGGGCGAGAACCGCCAGAACCAGCGGAGCACCGGCACGCAGCCGTGCGGGGAACATTCAGGTGACCTCCGTGCCACTGCCCGGGCTTGTTCGAACCACACCACAGGGTGAGTATCACCTGGCGCTGCAGCCCCGCTGATCCTTTCGCCAAGAACCGCGGTCTTGCGAGGGACGGGCAGGGCCTCGCCCGTAGCGCTGTCAGTGCGGGCCGCTACCTTCGGCTCATGTCGATCACCGCACAACTGCACGACTCGGTGAAGCTCCACGGCGGGGCCGCACTGGTCAACGGCTTCGGCCTCGAGAACCGCACGCACGCGCCGTGCCGCGCCCTCCTCCAGAACGGGCATGAACTGGAGGTCTACGATCTGCACGACGTCTTCGCCGGGGAGCTGGCCCCGACCACCGTCTTCCCCCTTCCCTGGCCGGGGTGGGACCGTGGCGTGCACTCGGTGAGTCCGGACGCCACGTTCGCCGTGTTCTCCGGCCAGCGCGCGGTGCGGGCGGTCGGCCCGGGAGGCGAGCTGCTGTGGGAGTACCGGCACGGCTGCTGGGGGCCCTTGCTCGGCCACGCGCACACGGGGGACGAGCAGGAGGTGTGCAGCGGGCTCGAGCACGGATCCTGCCGGGTCTCCGACGACGGCCGGCTCGTCTGGGCGCATGTCGTGCTGGAACCGGAGGAGCAGGACTGGCAGGAGTGCTGGGTCGTTCTCGACGCCCGCGACGGACGGGAACTTGCCCGGCTGCCGCTGGACAGCGCGGCCTCCGGTTCACACCACATATCCCACCCGGACGGCCTTCACATGGGGCTCTGCATCGGCATGGGCCAGGACGGCATCATGCTCCACTGGGCGCGCTGGGACGGCGAGAAGCTGATTGGCTGGGACCTCAACGAGACCCTGGACCGCATTCTGATGGACGTCCATCCCGGTCATCCGGGTTTTCTTACGCTCGAGCACTACGGGACGGACCTGAGACTGCACGCCCTGGACGGCACCGTCCTCGCCGAGGGTGCGCCCGAGCCGTCGGACGAAGAGGACCCGTTGTGCTGGGACTACGGCTGCGGCTTCGTCGACGCCGACACCGTCATCGCTTCGACGGTCGACTCCGACGAGGACCCGGACATGGCCTGCCACTGGTTGCTGGACGCCCGAACCCTGCGGATACGGGGTGCGATCACGTATCCCACCGGCCGTGTGGACGGTTACGCGTGCCCGCTCGGAGACGGCACCTGGCTCACCTACGACAACGCGAGCGGGACCCTCCATCGCTGGGCAGAAGCAACGTCGTGAAGCTGACCGAGAGTTCGCACCGGACCGGTCCAACAGAGCGAGCCTGTACGGCATGCATCCCGGTGGCGCTCCGGGCCCGGACTACGAGCGGGGTTGCTTCCGGGCGGCGACGGCTGCCGCCGCCGCGTCCAGGATGCGGTGCAGGACGGGAACCGGGATCGCCGGGTTGGTGACCGCCTCGCACGTCGTGTCGCGGTCGTGCAGCAGCCCGGCCAGGACGCGGGCCGGCAGCCGTGGATGGCGCGCGGCGGCCGCACGTATGTGGGCCGCCGGGTCGTCGACCAGCCGTACCGCGTCGGCGGGTGACAGCCGGGGGTCCTGGGCCGCGCGGTGGCGCACCTCGGTCTCGGGGTCCCGGGCGAGGCGCGCGACGTCGGCCGGGGTGGACTGCGGATCGTCCAGCGCCAGGCGGCGCATCCGCCCGCTGGGGTCGTCGGCGTAGCGCAGCAGGCCCGCGCGGGGGAAGTTGGGATGGCTGCGGGGGCGGCCGGGGTGACTGAGGCTGCCGTCCCACCAGCGCCAGACCTTCAGCAGCATGTCGGCCGGCGCGTCGTCGCACGATTCGGCGAGGAACAGGCAGACCACCCGGTCCTCGTCCCGCGCCAGTCGTTCCACGACGTCCGGTGGGAGATGCCGGGCGCGGGCCACGCTGCGGCGGACGAGGGGATGGGACGACGCGGCGAGGCGGCGCATCGCGTCGGCGTCGCCGTGCAGGTCCTCGACCCAGGACAAGGTGTGTGACATCGACCTCGGGTCGAAGTCGTGGCGAATCGTGGCGCGTTGCTCCTCGGTGAGATCGGGGCGCACCGCCACCGCGGACCGGACGTCGTTGTGCGGGTCTTCGGCCAGGACGGCGACGCCGTGTGCGCCGAGGCCTGGGTTGCGGGCCAGCGCCCGGCGTACCTCCGTGTCCTCGTCGCGAACCAGCTCCGCCTCCAACTCGGCCTCGAAACGGCACCGTTCGAGTGCTCGCCGCCGCCCGGGCAGCGCGGCGAGGACCTCGCGAGGCATGGGGACGGTGATGTGGTGGGCGAGGAGCGCCGCCGTGCGCACCGAGTCGTCGGAGTCGGCGAGCAGCCGCGCCCGCAGGAGAGCGGCAAGGTCTTCCCATCGGGCGCAGGCAGCCGCCCGCACCTGGGGATCGGCGTCGGCCACGAGGCCGGGAAGGTGGTGTACGGGCAGCCCGGGGAGTTCGGCGGCCTGGGCGCGGGACGGGCCGGCGAGGAGCTCGTCGTACAGGTCCCCGGGAAGTTCGGCGCCCCGGGCGTGGGCACGCTCCGCCCAGAGCACGCGCCGACCCGGTGACGGTTCGGCGCGGACCATGCGTATCCACTGATCGGAGGTCAGCTCGGGCCGGAAGGTGTCGGCCGGCCTCGCCCGCACCTGCGGATCGGGGTGCGCCACGGCGGCGTCGAGGACGGCCGGCCGGTCGCAGCCGTGCAGGAAGCCGTCCGTCACATCCAGCAGCCGGATCAGCAGCTCGTCGGGCGCGGCCGGATTGGACCCCAATCCCTCCGCCCAGTGCAGGGGCCACGCCGGACGGCCGGGAACGGCCGCCCACACCTCGGCGCGCTCGGCCTCCGTCTCCTGGGCGGCGGCCGTCGCGGTCTCCTCCAGCCGTTCCGGCAGCCGGTCGAGGGCTGTCACTCGGGGCTTTTCGGTGCCGGGGATCTCCGCCAGCAGCACCTGCCCGTCGAGGGAGTGCGCCACGAACCCGGGGTCGCCGGTCAGCTCCGGCACACCGTCGCCCGTGTGGCGGACCCGGGTCCACCAGGACTCGTTGCCGCCGATCCGGTGTCCGAGGACGGCCACCAGGAACTCGCCGCTTCCATCGGCAAGTCGGCGCCACCACGCGGCATCGAGGGAATCCCGGGCCGCGCCGTCCGGCGCCGCGATTCCCCGTGCGATGCGCCAGCCGGCCTCGGGCGGGAACAGGCTGCTCGGGCGTACCTCCTCGACGACCGTGAGGCCGGTGCGTTCGAGCAGTTCACGGAGCTTCTTCTGGCGCTGCACGCGATCATGATCCCCGCGGACTCAGGCCAGGACAAGGCTTCACCGGATCACCGGATCGCCAGCGCACCGGTGACACGTCGAAGGGCCGCACCCACTGAGGTGCGGCCCCTCGAGGCACCCGGCGTCAGTTCACGCAGGGCGGTCCTTGCTCACGCCAGGGCGAATTTCTGGGCGCCGGAGCTGTTGCAGTCCCAGATCTGGAGGCGGGTGCCGTTGGCCGTGGCACCCGACGGTGAGTCGATGCACCGGCCGGTGGTCGGGTTGGACATCGAGCCGTCGGCGTTGGCGACCCAGTTCTGGTAGCCGCCGCCGTTGCAGGTCGCCAGCTGGAGCTTTGTGCCGTTCGCGTTGACGCCGCCTGCGATGTCCAGGCACTTGCCCAGCGTGCGCAGGGTCTGGCCGCTCCAGGTCCACTTCTGGTCGAGCGAGGTGGCCTGCTGGCAGTCCCACAGCTGGACCGCGGTGCCGTCGCCGCCGGTGTCGTCACCGGCCACGTCCACGCACTTGCCGCCAGGTCCGTAGATCGGGGTACCGATGGCGAACTGCTGGGCGCCGGAGCTGTTGCAGTCCCAGATCTGGAGGCGGGTGCCGTTGGCCGTGGCACCCGACGGCGAGTCGATGCACCGGCCGCTGGTCGGATTGCGCAGCGAGCCGTCGGTCTGTCGCACCCAGGACTGGTAGCCGCCGCTGTTGCACGTGGCGAGTTGCAGCTTCGTCCCCGCGGCGCTGTTGCCGCCGGCGATGTCCAGGCACTTGCCGAGCGTCTGGAGGGTCTGACCGCTCCAGGTCCAGTGCTGGTCCTTGGCCGCCGACTGGCAGTCCCACAGCTGGACCGCGGTGCCGTCGCCGCCGGTGTCGTCACCTGCCACGTCGACACACTTGCCGCCAGGTCCGGTGATCGTCTGGCCGGTCACCGAACCGCCGCCGCCACCGCCTCCGGAGCCGGGCGCCTTGTTGTAGACGGCCACCGAGTCGACGACCAGCTTGCCGCCGGAGATCGTGGCCGAGTTCGGGCCGCCGCCGAAGGCGTCGGGGAAGCCGCCGCCGATCGCCAGGTCGTAGATGATGAAGAAGGGGTGGTCGACCGCGTCGGCCCAGGTCGTCGCGTCCACCTGGTTGGCGTTGACGGTGAAGAAGTTGTTCCCGTCGAGGTAGAACCTGATCTGCTCCGGCGACACCGAGCGGTCGATCTCCGCCGCGTAGTCGTGGAAGCCGGTCTGGCAGCCCGAACAGGCGCGTTCACCCGAGCCTATGCCGGTCGACTCGTTGCACGGCCCGCCCGGGTTCACCCCGCAGTGCAGGGTGCTGAAGACGGAGCTGCGGCCGTTGATGTCCTCCATGATGTCGATCTCGCCGGACTTCGGCCAGGTCACACCGTCGCGCAGCGGCGCGCCGAGCATCCAGAACGCGGGCCAGTAACCCGCCCCGTTGGCGGTGGTGACGTTCGGCTGCTGGAGGACGGACTCGATGCGTACGACGCCGCCGGCCGGGGCGCCGAAGCCCGCCGACTGGGTCTCCACGCGCCCGGAGGTCCAGCCGCTGCGCGCGTCGGAACCCGAGTGCAGTGCCTGGAGCACCAGATGACCCTGACCGTCGTAGTAGACGTTCGAGGTGCTGCTGGTCATCGTCTCGATCTCACCGGTGCCGAAATTGCTGCCCGGCCCGGTGTCGTACTTCCACAGGCTCTGGTCGATCCCGGTGCCGGACGCACCGTTGAAGTCGTCGCTCCAGGTGAGCGTGAAGCCCGACGGCGTGGGGGGCACTGCCGCCTGGGCGTCGAGGGTCGTGGTGACGGTGGCCGCCACCGTCATCACGACGACCGGAATCAGTGAGAGCGCTCTCTTCCACGCGCTGCGCGGTGCCCGTGCGGGGGGTGATTGCATAGGTCTGGCCTCCGAAGAAAAGGCGTGATCGCGTCTGTTCGCTGTGCCGCCGCTTCTGGTGATCGCCATCAACGGTGAGCAGTGCACGCGCCCTTGTGGATCTGGATGACGACGAACGGAGCGAAGACCGGCACCAGGGCTGCCATCGACAGGCAGGCCCACAGCGGGCGGCCGGGCTCTCGTCCCCGAACCGGCGGATTCATCGTCAACTCTGTTGCTGATCAGTGCTGTTGAGCCATGTGGGGTTCTGTGCGGGGCAGACGCTATTGGACCAGACCAATACCGTCAAGGCTCGAAACGGACTGACCACGGCTTGGAGGCAAGGATGTTCGTGGCGCGGTACATGGAAGGCGGTCGGGCTTGCCGGACGGGCAGCGGTCGGTACGACCCATGTCGATGTAACGTCGGTTCCAGGGGGCTGAGTTGAACTTCGACGAGAACGAACCGCAGTCTGTTCGAGAGCAGCGCTTGGCGGCGGAGCGGGCCGCACGCAGAGCGGCCCGCAAGGCTGCGCCACTCGATCTGCGAGGAGCTCACATCGGCGCTGCCATCACGGTCATCGCCCTGGTTCTACTCGGCTGGCTCGGCAAACTGGTGGCCCTGGGCATCGTCAGCGGAGCCGTTCTGCTCTGGTTCTCCGCGGCCCTCGCATGGGTCTACGCCGACGGGGACGGTGGCCGGCACGCACTCCTGCGCGCGTACAGGATCACCTTCGGATGGGGCGACGGGATCTGCTGACCGAGGTCGAACCAGGCCGAGCAACGTGACGAGCGACGCCGACCGGACGGGTCGGCCCGGCAGGCAGGCGCGCTATCCCCAGGTCTGACGGCACAGGGTCGCGATGCCGGAGGAGGTGACGCCCTTCGCCCGGCGGCACAGCTGGCGCATCTGGCGGGGCCAGGGCTGCGGGCGGACGCGCGGGGCTTGTGGAGCCGGGCGGTGGTGGTCCTTTGCACGCGGGTGTGCCTGCGTCGGTGCCCGGTGGTGCGGGCGGGCCGGCGGGTGCGGCGCCACACGCGCCGGCGGGAGTGCACGAGGCGTGCCTTGTGCCGGCTCTGTCGTCCGCTGTCGGGGATCTGTGTCGGCCTTGCCCGTATGCCGCGGCTGCTGCGGATCGGTCTTCAACAGAGTGGAGCGGGGTGCGGGCTGCAACACGGGCGCGGGCGCTGGCGCTGGTGCGGCCGCGGGTGTCGGTGAGGCTGCGTTGTTGGCCGCGAGCGAGGCACGTACGCCTGGGCGGCGAACGACCGGCTCGGTATCGGAGGTCACGGTGGTGCAGCCAGTGACACTCAGCAGTGCCAGGAGCAGAAAGGTCAACGGGCGATGAGACACCGGGCCACTGTGCTGCACCGAAGGCCAGAGCGAGCGACACCACGCGGCGAGTCATCACAAGGCGGGATGAAGCTCGCAGTGAGTTGACGAAGCGTCGGACGACGTACGGCAGTTCAGGAATCGCACACCCAGAACGGGCCGGCCTGCGGCCGCCCTTCGATCCGGAGCGGGTCGACGCTGGGGTGCATCCGGTTTCTAGCGACATTGATGCCCGATACCGCCAGTCGTCCGATCCGCATCGAGGCTCTCAAGGCTGGCGGATGCCTCTCCGGGTATCCGGGGTTGAACTCCCACGCCTCGTGCGTGTGTTTACCTGCGGGCCGTTCAGGACAGCGCTGAACGTCCGATGTTCTCAACTCTTATGCTTCAGGGCGCCGTTGGCGGCCCTCCGGGGTGAAAGTGAGAGTCTGGCGGAACGGGCCCGTGCCGAATCGCACGGCAAGCAGAAGGGGCTCTTCGTGCTCTGGTGGCCATGATGGCTCGGCTCCCGGCGCACTGCCGTTCCAGAGGTGGAAGGACACCATCGGTTCCTCCGGGTTCTCGGTCAGGTAGCCGAGGGTCTTGCCGAAGTAGGGGTTCCTGCCGCCGAACAGTATGGACGGGGTACCGAACTCGTTGACGACGTCCGTCCACACGCGGTCCTGTTCCGCCCACTGACGGACCGCACCTTGCAGTGATGCGTATTCGTCGTGATCCAGTACGCGGTCCGGCTTGAGCCAGCCGCGGCTGTGCGCGAACTCGGCGTACACCGAGGCAATCCCGTATTCGTAGTAGCGCTCCGGAATCAGATTGCGGAACACACCCGCGACGCCGGTGCTGGTCCAGGCGCCACGCTCTTCCCAGACCCGCTGCTGCTCGGCCAGTGCCTTGGGGTGGCATTCCACGAACAGCAAGTGATCCATCACCATACGCAAGGCCACCTCCGACTCCCTCCCGTACATTCCAGGACGTCGTAGCACGAGATTCAACTGGTCAATGAGATATGTACGTATGTCGTTGGCGGCTGCAAGCGATCTGGAAGTAGGCACCCCACAGTCTCCCGCAGATGACGCCGGATCGCGGTCATGTCGAGGTGGGCTCGTCCGCGATGAGCAGGCGGTCCACAGCGCGAGCGCGTGCGGGCCGCTGGTGCGTGTTCCTGTAGGCCTGCTGGGGGAGTTCGGCGGTGCGCTTCGGTCCGTCCAGTGGACACATGGTGGACGCCCCGGCGGGTGGTGTGCTTTTATCCGGCCATGGAAACCACTGGCACGGCACACATGGTGCTGCTCGACCCGTTCTGGGTGAGCCGCCGCGCCGACCAGTTCGACGAGATCTGTTGCTGATCTTCGTCCCACGGCTTGCGACCTGGGCTCTGTCGTCGAACGGAGCCTGACCGGAGCGGGAACGGCGAGAGTCCGACCGCCGCACCGGATGAGGTCGCGGTCCGGCCGTAGCTGAGGGCGATACCGCGAAGCCTTTCCAGCCGGTTGAAGCAGCGCTCGTCGATGTGACGCGGAGGGTGGACCCACCGGTCGTATGCCGGTGGTCGGCCGCCGTGGGCTCCTCGGCCGTGCCGGTGTCGCCTGCCGGCCGGTCTTCGCACCCGCCTGGACGAGTGGATCACGTACGTCCTGAGCTGGACCACGCATGTCCTGAGCTGAATCGCGTACGTCCTGAGCTGGACCGTGTGCGTCCTGAGCTGGACCGTGTGCGTCCTGAGCAAGGTCGTCCGGACCAGCGTCTTCCCCCTGCGTCCCCACGGCGCGCCGACGATTTCCTTCCCCCCCACGCCACCACTTCCTCCCGAGCGACAAGGAACGGCCATGTCTACCCACGTCACCCGACGCAGCCTGATTCGCGGCATCACGGCGGCGACTGCTGTCGCCACTCTCGCCACCGGGCTCACCGCCTGCGGTGGGGACAGCGCCGCCGCCACCAAGACGGACGACGTCGGCTCAGGGAGTGTGACCATCGGTCAGCTCTCGCACGGCGCCGCCAAGGAGGTCACCCTCAAGGTGTCCGAGGTCAAGTCGATCAGCGCCGAGCTGCCTGCGGCCGTCCGCAAGAGCGGCAAGCTGGTGATCGGCCATGGCGCCCTGCCCTCCGGCTCCGCCCCGCTCGACTACGTGGGTGACGACCAGAAGACCCTCACCGGCTCCGAGACCGACATCGGTCGGCTGGTCGCCGCGGTCCTGGGTCTTGAGCCGCAGAGCCAGAACTTCACCTGGGAAAACCTCTTCATCGGCGTCGACAGCGGCAAGGTGGACGTGGCCTTCTCCAACGTCACCGACACCGAGGAACGCAAGAGGAAGTACGAGTTCGCCTCCTACCGGCAGGACAACCTCGCGTTCGAGGTGCTGAAGTCCAGCAAGTGGAGGTTCGACGGCAACTACCGGAACCTGGCGGGCAAGACGGTCGAGGTCGGGTCGGGCACCAACCAGGAGCGGATCCTCATCGAGTGGCAGAGGAAGCTGCAGAGCGAGGGCAAGACGCTCACCATCAAGCACTACCCGGACAACAACGGGGTCTACCAGGCGCTCAGCAGCGGCAGGATCGACGCGCACTTCGGCCCCAACCCGACCATCTCCTACCACATCACCCAGACGGCGAAGACG
Organism: Streptomyces sp. NPDC002265; assembly: GCF_040296125.1. Classification (NCBI taxonomy): domain Bacteria; kingdom Bacillati; phylum Actinomycetota; class Actinomycetes; order Kitasatosporales; family Streptomycetaceae; genus Streptomyces; species Streptomyces sp. NPDC002265. The sequence goes on from NZ_JBEOWS010000026.1 coordinate 26,757, forward strand.
CCCTCGCCCACGGCCAACGCGGGCACGTTCTCAGGCGCCGGCGCGTCGCTCCAGGGCCTGATCGCGGCGACTTCGAAGAAAGGCAGCGGCCTCGCCAAGCCGATCGCCGACGCGATCAACTACCTGATCGAGAACGGTCAGTACGCCAAGTGGCTGGCCGCCTGGAACCTCTCCAACGAGGCCGTCGCCAAGTCCGAGGTGAACCCGCCCGGACTGCCGCTCGACAACTCCTGACACGACGGTGGTACGACAGCAAGGACGCGGGTGTCCGGGCGGGGCGAGGTCCGACGCGGTGATCGCCACCGTGATCGCGGACGCCGTCCGGCCAGTGGGTACGGCCCGGCTGTGGTGATCGCCTCGGCGGAGTCGTCCGCGTCTGCCGGTCCCGACCCGGCGCCGTCCACCGGACGGCGCCGGGCAGCGGTCGGTGGCGCTCTGATCGCCGCATTCGGCGGCTTCGCGGGCTTCAATCTGCTGCTCAGTGCGATGCCCGCGTACGCCGTCCGCTCCGGCGCCGGACCGTCGGGCGCCGGAGTGCTCACCGCCACCATGATGGCGGCCACCTTGGTGGTCCAGCCGTTCACGCCGCACCGCTTCGCCCGGAAGTCTTCGGCACCCGCCGCGGTCCCGCCGCCGACGGTCAACTCGTCCCATCGGCAGCCGTGCACACGGAAAGCGAGCCGCCGACGCCAGGTCAGGCGGAGGTGAATGCCTCCTCGGGGGCGTCGTCCAGGACGAAGCCGTTGTCGAGCCGGACGCGGACCGTGACGCGGAGCATCTGTCGCTGGTAGGCGACCCAATGCTCTTCCAAGGCCCTCACCTGCTCCTCCAGTTGCTCTCTGCTCGCCGGTGGCATCTGGTGGCCGAAGTCGTCCCGGAGCGACTTGAGGCGCAGGTACTCGCGGACCTCCTGGCTCTGCTGTCTGTGATGCTCGACCACCTGTTCGACCGTGCCCTCGACGCCTGCCGCCAGGGCCACGGACGCGGCAAAGGCGCCCGTCTCCTCCGGGAGCTCCCCGGCCGGAGTCACCGACCCGGACAGCCGCAGATCCATCGCCAACCGCACCCGTTGGCCCACGTTCAGCGTCATCGATCCTTCGTCCTCCTCGTCGGTCACCGGGGGTCCGGTGCGCGTGGCGTCGACAGGCGTACCGGAGACGACAAGATCATCCCACTCCCGACGGGAGGATCTCCCGGCCCACGCGCGATGTCGCCCGAAGCCGGCGCCTTCACCTGGTCGACCGGCGTCCGCTCGATCAGTGGGCCCGCGTCACGTCATCCTGCGAGCGGACTGCACGACCGCGGCGTCGGGACGGCCGGCGTACGACCGGTCGGTCACGTCCGGGACGATGCGCAGGCGGTCGGTGCCGGAGTCGAAGGCGATGGCGTCCCCGGGCAGCTGGAAGTGCACGGCGAGACGTGCGCCGGCGCGGTAGGCATCCAGGCCGGCCCGGCAGTACGCCACCATTCCGGCAGGAAGGGCGTCCAGGGGCGCCCAGTCCATGGCGTCGCAGACGTCCGGCTCCGCGATCCGGGCCGTGCCCTGCCACCGCCGGACCTCGAAGAAGTAGCCGGTGCGGGAGGATCCTCCGGGGCTGCGGTGGTGCACGGTCACGGCGGCCCGTACATCGGCCGGATCGACGACGACACCGGTCTCCTCCCGCGCCTCGCGCACCAGGGCGGCGACGACGTCCTCGTGCGGACCGTCCAGATGACCCGACGGCAGGTGCCACAGGCCGGCGGCGTAGACCTGGCCGGCCCGCCGCGACAGCAGCACCTCCGGCCCTGCGGCGCTCTCCCGGCGCAGGATCAGATGGACGTCCACCGGTTCGGTGTGCCGCGGCCCGCCACTCATCGTCCACCACCCGGACGCCGGACCGGGGACACGGCGTCCTCCGGAAGCGGTCCGTCGGCCGCGAGCTCGTCGGACACCGCCCGGGCCCCATTCCCGAACGGCGCGTGCAGTTCTTCCCTGGCTGCGCGCAGCTCCAGGAGGGACTCGGCTGGACGGGTCACGCGGATGCTCCCTCGTCGAGTGGGCGGGGTCCGGGAATGTGCCAGGACAGACGGCCGCACGCCGAAACGGCCCGCTGACGGCCGTCCGGCTCGAAGAGGAGACCGTAGCTGCCGGGGCCGCCTGCCGCCCGCCACCGGACGGTCAGGTCCTGGAGTTCGTTCCAGATGTCGCGCGGACCGTGCACGGTGACGTCCCAGCGGGAGCGCCCCACGGGCTCCACCCGCAGCCACGACCCGCAGCCGGGGGCGCCGACGCGGAGGTGCTCGGCACCGAAGTCGCGCACCAGCCCGCCGAGGAGGTGGTCCGCTGCCAACCACAGGCCGCGGTCGGTGTCCGCGGGCGGCGCCAGCATGCTGCGCTGGGTCCAGGTGCCCTGCTCACCGGCGATGCGCTGCCTGAACTCCGCATCCAGCCAGATCCGTTGCATGCCGTGACCCGCACGGTGGGCGAACTCCACGGCTCGCAGCTCCGCAGTGACCTGCCCGTCGGCGGTGCGCTCGACGACGGCGAGGGCGGGCCACGAGGGGGACGCGCTGGTGACGTGCGCCAGCAGCCTGCCCCCGGGGGCAAGCTGCTCGACGAGCGCCGTCGGTACGCGCTGCACCGCGTACGACACGAAGATCCGGTCGAACGGCGCCCGCGCGGGACACCCCTCGTCCCCGGACCCGCACACCACGTCCGGCCGGAAGCCGATCCCGGCCAGCCGGACGGCGGCCGCGTCGGTGAGGTGCCGGTCCCGGTCGAGTGTGACCACCTCCTGGTCACCACAGATCCGACAGGCCACCGCGGCGGTCACCCCCGCGCCCGTCCCGACGTCCAGCACCCGCTGACCGGCCCGCAGATCCAACTCCTGCAACAACGAGGCGGTCAGGCCCACCACAGTGGACATCGACGTCATCGATGCCCCCGACCGTGTCCCGCGCACCCGGCCCAGCAGCGGCTCCCCGTCGTGCTGGACGAGCACACTCGCCCCGCCGTAGAGCAGCCCGAGCAGTTCGCGGCGGTCCTGGGGCACCGACCAGTCCAACAGGTCCCACCGCGGCGGCTCCTCACCCGGAGCGCTGCGCCGTACGTACGCCTGCGGCATCAGCACCTCGCGGGGCAGCGCCAGCAGAGCGTCGCGCACCGGCCCGGGCCGCAGCTCGTCATTCCGCTCCAGCCCGGCGACCATCAACGCCCGCGCGTCGGCCGGACTCCCCTCGGCATCCGCAGGAGGGCCGTGGCTCATCGCGACCACCCCGAATGCGGGCGCGCCGAACCGATCGTGTCGTCAATGCTGTACGTGATCACGCCGGGCCGCTCTTCCACTCCGGGAGGCCGCAGTATGGGGGCAGGGGGTGAGAAGCAGGGGGTGTCCTGCCCTTGTCGGACTGTCGGGACGGGTCACTGCGTGGTGGCCGCGTCGCGTCGTACGGTGAACACCTGCTGCGGCGCGATCGACGTGCCGTCGCCGACCACGTAGGACGGGGCCACCACCAGAGTCACGGCGAGCTCGTGCTCGTGCCCCATGGCCGAACCCACGAACTGCTGCTGCCGCTTCGCGTCGAACCGGTCGTCGGGTACGTCGAAGACCCAGCGCTGGCTGCGCCCGAGTTGCCGCGCCTCGGTCCTGATCGAGTGAGCCTGGTCGCGCATGTCCTGCAGGGCGCGAGGGTCGACGAGCAGTCGGCGGCGGGTCAGTACGTCGGCGATGTACGCCGCTTCCGGCTCGGCGTCCCCGAACAGCAACAGGCAGATTTCCGCGACCACTTGAGCCTGGTCGTACGGGCTGAGGTGGACACCCGACGAGGACTGCAGCGCCAGCGGCATGACGTGTTGCTGGACGAAGTCGCCGTAGCGCTTGCCCAGGTCATGGTGACCGTATTCGTCCTCGGTGAGCCGGCCGGGGTGGGTGGCCGCCGCGATACCGCCCGCGATGTTGGTGAACCTCTCGTCGATGTCGGCAAACGCCCGCTGGAGTTCGGAAGCGGCCGCGGCACAGTCCTCGAGGTTGCTCTCCAGCCGGGTGATCCGGTCGTGGGCGGAGGCCAGGTCGGCCCGCTGCTGTTCGACCGTGTCGGCGAGCCTCTTCTTCTCCAGGATCGACGCGTCGTTGCGACGCGTCAGGTCGTCGATGTGACGGGTCAGTTCGTCGATGCGACCGGTGAGTTTCTTGAGGCCGTGGGCGACCTGGGGTGCCCAGTCGTCCAGTGGCACCACCATCGGCTTGCCGTCGGGACCCGGAACCCGTACCGCTTCCAACGCAGTTTCCCTTTCTCCGCCCAGCCCGAAGAACCGCAACATCCGGTTCACCACGTCGGCTTCCACTTGATCTCGGCAGTCGTGCTCTCGCCGGATTCCATGTTCTTGGCCTCCACGCGGACCCGCGACTCACCGAAGAACATCCTGACCTCGACCGCCCGCTCGTCCCTGGGCAGATGCATCGACTTCGCCAGGCTGATCGACAGCGATGCCATATGGTCCACGCCCGCCTGGGTGGTGTACTCCGGCTCGGTGTCCCGAGTGGCGTAGATCTGGATTTCCAGCCCGGTCTGCTCCGAATGGACCGGGACATAGATGCGCCGCTCGTAGGAGTCGGTGTCGACCGGATCCCCGTTGCACACGAACATGTCGAACCGGTCGGTGCACAGGACCCTTCCGTCCTCGTCCGTGAGGCGCTTGGCCTTCGGATCGACCTTCTCCCGGAAGCTCATCGAGGTCGCCACACCGTAGGTGAGCGGCGCCCTTCTGGCCCGGATGACGGAGGGGTCGTACGCGAAGTGCGTGGCGCCGGCCATCACGGCCGCCGAAGGCCGCGGGGGAATGTGCAACCGCATCTTCTGTTCGGTGAAGTGAGCGGTGAGGCGTTCCTGGAGATACGGGGACTCGGCGAATCCCCCGACGAGAATGGCGATCTCCCCGCCGTCGGAGCCGCCGTTCGTGCGCATCCGTGCCGTCTGCTCGCGGACCTCGTCGACGACGGTCGCGACCACCTTCTCGAAGACCGTGCGGACCTCGTCGGCGGAGATGACGATGGCCGTGACCACACCGCCCTGCCGCTCCTCGAACCGGGCCAGCGCCGACGGGTCCTGGGACACCAGCGCGTACATCTGCGCCGTCAGGGGCAGCATGAGCGGCTTGGCGCCCGTCCCGGTCACCGCCCGCTTCAGGCCCTCCCATTTGCGTACGAGCTCGTACAGGTCCGTTGCGTGATGCTCGGAGACCTTCTCGATGAACGACGAACCGAAGCGGTCGCACAGGACCTCGGTCACGAAGTAGCGGTTGAGGTAGTTCGATCCGGCCTTGCTCCCGTTCGCCGTGGCCAGCTGGCTGAGCTTGCGGCCGTTCTCCACCCGGTAGGAGGTGATGTCGACGGTCCCGCCTCCCGCGTCGACCACCATGAAGATCTGCCCGGGGCGCTGCAGTGCCTGCTCGCCCTTGACGATGCAGTACAGGGCGGCCGCCTCGGGCTCCAGCGACAGTATCAGGCGTTCCCTGTCGTCGGGCAGTCCCGCCTGGCAGGCCGTCTGGTACATCAGGTCGGCGGTGTAACTGTCCCAGATGGCGGGGACGGTGACGCACCACCGGATGTCGTCCTCCTTGTAGATCCCGCCTCGCTCGATGAGGTCGACGGCCTTGCGGTAGACCTGCCGCAGGCACATCCGGATCAGGTCCTGCACGTCGTCCGCGGTCTCGGAGACCACACCGTCCCCGCCGCCGACACGCGCCCTGGCCTCATGGCTCAGATTCCGCTGGAGCGCCATCTTGTAGCCGCTGACGTAGCGACGGCCGGTCGCGGAGCCCTCGGTGTGCCAGAGCTCCTCGGCCGCGTAACCCCACTCCTCCAGGTTCCCGTCCCGGTCCAGCAGGAGGGCGGAGAGGTTCTTGGCGTAGGCGAGTTCCTGGGACCACTGGTCGAAGAAGAACACCTCACGCTGAGTCATGTCGCGATTGATCTCGTTCACCACGGCCCAGGCGAAGCCCGTGCCGTGAGTGCCGAAGTCGATCGCCGCCACCACCCGGTGTTTGCCGCTCAATCCAGATCCCCCCAGCCGAATCGGTGCAGCAGAGCCTGCTCGCGCAGTTCGTCCAGTGCCGTGGCGAAGAGCCGCTTCGCCCCGGGATCGGCCCGCTCCTCGACGAGACGGACCAGCCTGCTGAGCAGATCGGCCAGTTCCGGGTCCCGGGCCCCCTTGGCCGTCGTACTGCCCAGGAGGGCGAGGCTCGAGCGCAGCACGTCGACGGCACGCGTCTCATGTCCTCCCTCCGCCAGCACCACGGCCTGGGTCAGCCTGGCCCGCTCCGGACTGACGATGCCTCGCTCGGCGCACACCTCGTACAGTGCCGCGCTGTTGGCGGCCAGCACCCGGCGGTCGGAGTCCCGGCCGGCGGGCAGCAGATTGTGCAGCCGGGGCGCACGGCCGCTCTTGAGAATGTGGAACCACTCGGCGTGGGCGCCCGCCGTCAGGGTGACGAGTTCGGCGATGTGGTCCTCGAAGGCCAGGCGCTCCAGCGGCGACGGCCGTTCCCCCGCCTCGGCGCCCGGAAGAAGCATGGGCGGGAAGTGGGTGTCGACGACCCTCGTCCCGCTGGTGTCCCCGAGATTCCACGCGGACAGCGAGAGCCACAGGCGGGTGTTCGCCTGCACCTGCCCCTGGACCAGGATCACGGGCAGGTCGTGCAGAGTGGTCCGGATCGTCTGCACATCGGCGTCGGGCCAGATCAGCGGACGGGTCACCAGCCCGGCGAAGGGCTCGGCGTCGAGCGACCAGGCGGAGGTGAGCCATGCCTGCCGGATGCCCAGCGCCGAACCGGGCTCCGCGGCGCCGTTGCGCTGCCCGGAGTCCTCGTAGTGGAACGGGGCGATGATCAGCACCGGCCGGTTGCCGCCGCCAGTCTTCTCCAGGACCTTCTCGCGCACCTTCTCGACGTCGTACGCGAAAGGGCTGTTCGCCTGTTCGCGGGCCAGGCGCTGAAGCTCCTGCTGGGTGTCCACCTGTATCCGGGACTGGACCACCGCGAGCTGCCGGGACCACTCGAAGGCCAGTTCCGCCTCCTCGATGCGCAGCTTGGTCAGATAGAGGTCCCGCTCCAGGGACCGCTGGTGTGCCACGGTCGCCTCCTGGGCGCGGGCGCCGGCGAGGATGCGGTCCCGCTCCAGGGCGCGCTCATGTGCGGCCCGCGCGTCCTGCTCGCGCTGCTCGGCCATCTGCCGGTCCCTGTGCAGCGCCCGCTCGTAGGCGGTGTCCGCCTCCTGCCTCCGGTCCTTTCTGAGTTCGCGGTCCCTGGCGAGGAGATTCTCGTGAGAACGCCGCGCTTCTTTCTCACGCACTTCGGCGAGGAATTCCTGTTGTTCCTGGAACGATCCGTCGCGCTTGCCCTTGTACCAGTTCAACACATGGCCGGCGGCCTGACTCAGGGCGAGAACGCCGAGGACGGTGCCGGTGGTTATGGGCTCCAATTCCGGATCACCCGCTGGTCTCGGCGCTCAAGGGGCCACCCCGGAGCCGTCGCAGTACCAGCAGGGCTCATCGGTCTGGGAGGAGATCCAGCGCGTCCGTCCGGTGCCCCCGCAGTGGGAGCAGGCCCCGGCACCGAACCGGAGCTGGTGGTCGTGGGGCTCCTGGAACTGGTGGGCGTCGTACGGCGGGTGGTCGTCCGGGGCGGTGTGCGGGAGGTCGAAGCCGTCGCCCTGCGCCGACGGACCGTCGGCGAGAGGGGGTGTGACGTCGGCGGGCTGAACGGGACTGTCGATGGACGAGGGATCGTACTGCGAGGGATCGAAATGCGCCGGATCGAGGAATGAGGAATAATCCCCCATGCCGCCCCCAACGGGAATAGATCTTTGAGCGGACTCGTACGATATACCCATGGAAGTCGCTCGGGGAATATGGCGCGAATGTTCGACCACCGGAAATAGGCGACTGATTTATCTTCCGTCACATTGATTGACGGAAAAAATCCCGAGGGCCGGGGGAAACGGCGGATGCCTTCCTCCCCCGGCCGACGGGGTCTGCGGTCAGGACGTGGGGAGTTCCGTACGGAGCGTGCGGGCTGCGGCGACCATGTTCTCCAGCGCGGCACGGGTCTCGGGCCAGCCGCGGGTCTTCAGGCCGCAGTCGGGGTTGACCCACAGGCGCTCGGCGGGAATCGCCCGGAGACCGGCCCGCAGCAGTTCGGCGGCCTCCTGCGCGCTCGGCACGCGGGGGGAGTGGATGTCGTAGACGCCGGGCCCGGCCTCGCGCGGGTAGCCGTGGGCGGCGAGTTCACGGGCGACCTGCATGTGGGAGCGGGCGGCCTCCAGGCTGATGACGTCGGCGTCGAGGTCGTCGATGGCCTCGACGACGTCGCCGAACTCGGCGTAGCACATGTGGGTGTGGATCTGGGTGCCCGGGCGTACACCACCGGTGGTGAGCCGGAACGCCTCCGTGGCCCAGGCCAGATACGCGGCGTGGCCGGCGGCCCGCAGCGGCAGGGTCTCGCGCAGGGCGGGCTCGTCCACCTGGATCACCGAGGTCCCGGCCCTCTCGAGGTCGCCCACCTCGTCGCGCAGGGCGAGGGCGACCTGCCGGGCGGTCTCGGCGAGGGGCTGGTCGTCGCGGACGAATGACCAGGCGAGCATGGTGACCGGCCCGGTGAGCATGCCCTTGACCGGGCGTGAGGTCAGGGACTGGGCGTACGTCGTCCAGCGCACGGTCATCGGCTCGGGGCGGGAGATGTCGCCGGCCAGGATCGGCGGGCGGACGTAGCGGGTGCCGTAGGACTGGACCCAGCCGTGCCGGGTGGCGAGGCAGCCGGTCAACTGCTCGGCGAAGTACTGGACCATGTGCGTTCGGCCTCGCCGTGCACCAGGACGTCGAGGCCCGCCTTCTCCTGGAAGGAGATCACCTCGCCGATCTCCGCCTCGATGCGCTCTTCGTAGCCGGCCGTGTCGATCCGTCCGGCATGCAGGTCGGCGCGGGCGGTGCGCAGTTCGGCGGTCTGCGGGAACGAGCCGATGGTCGTCGTCGGCAGCAGCGGCAGCCCGAGACGGGTACGCTGCGCGCCGGCGCGATCGCCGTAGGCCTGCGAGCGGCGGGCGTCGGCATCGGTGATCGCCCGGGTCCGGGCCCGGACGACGGGGTTGTTGGTGATCGGCGAAACCGCCCGGGACGCCAGATCGGCGCGGTTGGCGGAGAGTTCGGCGGCGATGGTGTCGGTGCCCTGGCCCAGGCCCTTGGCGAGCGTGACGATCTCGGCCGTCTTCTGTCTCGCGAAGGCGAGCCAGCGCAGGATCTGGGGCTCGATGTCACGTTCCACTGCGGCGTCGAGCGGGACGTGCAGCAGGGAGCAGGACGCCGCCACGTCGACCCGCTCCGCCAGGCCCAGCAGCGTGCCGAGGGTGGACAGTGACTTCTGCAGGTCGTTCACCCAGATGTTGCGGCCGTCGACGACACCGGCGACCAGCCGCTTGCCCGGCAGTCCGCCGACCGCCGCGAGGTCGTCGAGGTTGGCGGCGCCGGCCGCGGTGAAGTCCAGGGCCAGACCGTCCACCGGGGCTTGGGCGAGGACGGGCAGGGCCTCGCCGAGCCGGTCGAAGTAGGAGGCGACCAGCAGCCTGGGCCGGTCGGTGAGCGTGCCGAGGTCGCGGTAGGCGCGGGCGGCGGCGTCGAGTTCGGCCCGGGTGCGGTCCTGGACCAGGGCGGGCTCGTCGAGCTGTACCCACTCGGCGCCGGCCGCGCGCAGGTCGGTGAGGACCTCGGCGTACGCCGGGAGCAGCCGGTCGAGGAGGGCGAGCGGCTCGAAGTCGGTGGGTGCGCCCGGGGCAGGCTTGGCCAGCAGGAGGTAGGTGACCGGGCCGACCACGACGGGCCTGGCCGTGAGGCCCAGCGCCAGGGCTTCCGTCAGCTCGGCGACCTGCTTGGCCGTATCGGCGGCGAACACGGTGTCCGGGCCGAGTTCGGGGACCAGGTAGTGGTAGTTCGTGTCGAACCACTTGGTCATCTCCAGCGGCGCGACGTCCTGGGTGCCGCGGGCCATGGCGAAGTAGCCGTCGAGTGCGTCCGCCTCGACGGCGGCCCGGTGCCGCTCGGGGATCGCACCGACCATGACGGTGGTGTCCAGGACGTGGTCGTAGTACGAGAAGTCGCCGGTCGGGATCTCGTGCACGCCGGCGTCGGCGAGCCGGCGCCAGTTCGCACGGCGCAGTTCTGCGGCGGTGTCCTGGAGCGCGGCCGCGGTGACGCGGCCCTTCCAGTAGCCCTCGATCGCCTTCTTCAGTTCCCGGCCCTGACCCTGGCGGGGGTAGCCGTACACGGTGGCCCGTGCTGCCGCGGCTGCGGACTTCGCTGTCACGGAGATCTCCTTCGCGAGACGATTCCCTGAGATCCCGGCGACGGGACGAGAGCGCGAAGGGGTGACGGAGCCGGGCGGAGGCGACCTTGCGCGGCACAGCGCGGTCGTCCGCTCGGTATGTACGCCGACCCGCCCACGAGGTCACCGGGATGTCCGCGCGCGGAGTGGTCCGCACACGGGCAGTTGGCAGGTCTTCGGACTCACGGGCACGCCCTCCTGACCGGAGGACACCTACTGGCCGTCGCTTCCCAGGCCCGGTACGTCGGGTCCAGTGCGTATGACGGCGGTCGTTCCTGTTCACCGCTGCGGGGCAGTCCCGGATTCCCACCGGGTTCCCTCTTGCGACGCATCCCGTCTGGCGGACGGGGCGAACCAGCTGCACCCGCCAGCCTAGAGGGCCGGACATGGGTCCGGAGGGCTGCGTGCCTCATTCGGATGGTGAGCTGGTGCACGTGGGTGAGATGTTTGCAGCGGGCCGAGGACGGGCATTCCCGCACGCGCGTTGTCCGCCTCTTCCCCTGGCCAGGCCAGGCAGGGCCGGCCGGATCCTCATCCGCACGACCCGACCGTACGACGGACTTGATAGCCTCGGCGGGCCAGTCGAGCCACACCCGAGGCCAGGGAATCCGGTGCGAATCCGGAACTGACGCGCAGCGGTGAGGGGGACGGGCGGGGCACGACGCCACTGGGAGACCGGGAAGGCGCCCCGGCCGGACGAACCCGAGTCCGAAGACCTGCTGGCACCTTCGCGCCGCGGCGCGGAGGGACGTCCGCAGGCCAGGCTCCGCGTACGAGCCCCGACCCCAGAGGCATGCCCGTGCTCCGTACCCCGCCCCTCTCCGCACCGAGGTCGCCCGCGACCCGGGACACCCCGCGATCCGCTTCCTGCATTCGGTCGTCCGCACTGGATCCCGCCCGAAGGGGAGCGTGATGAGCGATGCCGCGACAGCGCCATGAAGCAGCCGGCCCGGAGCGGGCCATGGCCGGACCGGTACCGTGCCGGGCCGTCGTCTGCCGGGACTGCTGCTGCGGAACCCCGAAGGTCACCGGCGTGGACCACGACCGCCAACTCGCGCGCCTGGCCGAGGAGGTACCCGTACGCGTCTCGGACTGCCTCGGCGTGTGCGAACACGCCAACGTGGTCGTCGTCCAGCCCTCCGCCGCCGCACGTGCCGCAGGAGCCCGCCCGGTCTGGCTCGGGCTCGTCAACGACCCCGATGCCACCGAGGACATCGCCGCCTGGATCCAGGCCGGCGGCCCCGGCGTCGCCCCCTGCCCCGCCATTCTCGACCTCTACGTGTTCACCCCGCCCCGCAAGGCGGCAACCTCCTGAAGGCCGGCGTGCCGATCGATGTCAGCCCGCGTCTGCGGTGTGCCCCGCCAGCAGCCCTTCGAGTGCGGCGGTGTCGAGCATCCGGACGCCGATGCCCGCGAGTTCCGTCAGGGCCGAGTCCGTCACCCGGGAGACCGCGTCCCGCACCAGCGCGACCCGGAAGTCCCGTTCCGACGCCTGCACGATGCTGGCCCGCGGGCAGTTGGGCAGGTTGCACCCGGCGAACACCAGCGTGTCGACTCCGAGTTCACGCAGCAGCTCCTCCAGGCAGGTGCGGTAGAAGGCACCCCAGCGCGGCTTGAAGACCGCATGGTCGTACGGCCCCAACCGCTGAGGCCGCCCGGACAGCAGCAGCGCCGGGTCCAGGGCGGGCGCGTCCTGCGGCAGGAGCCCGTCGGCCGGCTCGCTGCCCGGAGTGCCGGGCGCGGCGATCCGCACCCCGGACTCCAGCAGCCCGCGCCGCACCAGATCGGCGTTGCCCCCGCCCTCCTCGTACAAGCGCACCACGTGCACCACAGGGCGCCCGGCAGCGCGGAAGGCGGACACGGTCCGCCGCAGCGCGGGCAGGATCTCCGTGGTCCCCGGCACCCCGTACGGGGCTTCGGAGAGGAAGTCGCGCTGCACATCGATCGTGATGAGCGCGGAGGTCGCGAAGTGCGGTGCGGTGTAGGACTCTTGGGGCTCTGTTCCGGTCGACGTCATGGCCCGACCCTATGCGACCGCCCGGCCCAGGACACCGGGCTCAGCGGGCGGGCTTCTCCCAGGTCAGCGGGTCATGCCCGGGTGCCGGGCGGCGTCGGTGCTCCAGCACGGGTCTGCGGTGGGCCGACGGACCGGAGCACCGTAGAGGTGTTGATAGGTTGGCTCGATGGAGCGTGCGGTAGGGGACGTGCCGGTGCACTACGTGGAGTACGGCGAGGGCAGGCCGGTGCTGGTGCTGCACGGGGCGGGGGTCGACCACCGCGAGGCCGTTGCCTGCTTCGAACCGGCTCTGGGCACGCGTGACGGCTACCGGCGGATCTATCCTGACCTCCCCGGAATGGGGCGCACCCCCGCACCTGCGTCTGTGCGCAGCGCCGAGGACGTTCTCGACGTGCTGCTCGGCTTCGCCGACGAGGTCGCGGGTGCGGACGGCCTTCTCGTCGTCGGCCACTCGGCCGGCGCCTACTACGCCCAGGGGATCGCAGCTCGACGGCCCGACCGGGTCGCCGGGCTGGCCCTCGTGTGTCCACTGCTCACCGGGGTTCGGGACATCCCGGCGCATCACGCGGTGGTCGCGGCCGGCGATTTGGGCACCGAGGAGTTCCGCCGCTATTTCGTGGTCCAGTCGCCGGCGATGCTCGACCGCTACGAGCGGTTCGTCGCCCCGGCGATCCCCCTGGTCGACGAGGCCGCCATGGAACGGATCGGCGGGCGATGGGAACTCGAGGCGACCGAGGGGCGGGCGTACCAGGGTCCGGCACTCGTCGTGGCCGGCAGGCAGGACTCCGTCGTCGGGTACGTGGCGGCCGCGGACCTGCTCGACCGGTACCCGCGGGCCACCCTGGCCGTGCTGGACGGTGCCGGCCACGCGCTTCCGCACGAGCAGCCGGGGATCCTGGCAGGGCTGATCGACAACTGGCTGGCCCGGGCGGCCCTTGCGGCCGTGTAGGAGGCGATGACGCCGGAGTCCGTCGTTCATCCTTCATCCGGACGAGAGCCGGGCCTGCTCCAGGTTGGACCGGTGGGGGCCGACGAGCCAGTCCTGGTCGAGCCGCGAGTCGACCGGTTCCGCTGCCCGCCGCAGCGCGTCGACGTACGCCTGATCGGCTGCGAGGCGCGCCGCCACCTCCGGCCCCTCGGCAACGGTCCCGTGGCCGGGGATCACGACATCGACGTGCCGGGCGGCCTCGCCGAGCCGGTCGAGCGCCTTCGCGTAGGCCTCCACCTGATCGTCCTGGCGGACGTCGAGGAGCGGGATCAGGACGTCGGAGAGCATGTCGCCGGCGAGCAGGACGCCACGGTCCGCGAGGAGGACCGCGGTGTGGCCGACAGCGTGTGCCCGATGTTCGATGATCTCGCCCGGCACCGGTCCGCCGTCCGCGGGCAGCGGGGTGACGAGCGCGACCAGGTCGAGAGGGACGTCGGACGCGCTCTCGGCCGCCATCGCCCGCGCCCGCTCCCGGGCTTGGCCGGCGAGCCGGGCGGCGGCCGGGGCGGCGTAGCGCGGCACGTCGCCGAACCGGGGATGCCAGAGCAGATGGTCCCAGTGGGGATGAGTGCAGAACCCGGCGACCACCGGGATGCCGAGGCGGTCCACATCATCGGCGAGTCCGTCCAACTCGGCGCCGTGGATGCCGGGATCGATCAGGACCAGCCCGTCCGCCCCGCGCACCACGACGGAATTGGCCCAGACCCACTCGCTCTGCCGGACCCAGACGCCGTCGGCCACCTGCTTGAGCTTGCCCATCTCCACTCCCAGCGCTCGGTTGCAGTGCTGAGACCGTGTTCGGCAGCCGGATTCATCGCCGGCGACGCCGGTTTCACCCGGGTCCGGTCCTGCGGTGCCCGGCCGCCTCTGCAGCGCGGCCGGGCATCCTCGGCTGCCGCGAGGGCACCTGGGGTCAGTAGGCGACGAGGCCCCGGACTTGAGAGGTGTTGAAGACGAGCCAGAACTTGGTGCCGTCCTTCACGTCCGTGGCCGCGAGCCCCCAGGTGTTGGCGTAGACGGTGCGCATGCTGTTGCAGTAGTAGCCGCCGCTGGACGGCTCGAAGCAGGTCTGCACCTTCACCGTCGTGGTGATCTTCACGTTGATGTCGTTGCAGTACGACGTCGTGTAGCGGTAGTTGGGGTCACCTGCGGGCCAGTGCCAGTTGTCGTCGGTGCCGGTGATGGTCTTGGCACTGTCGTAGCAGGATGTGGCCGCCGAGGCGGGTGACGCGGGGGCGAGCAGCAGGACCCCGGCCACGGCGGAGGCCGCCGCGGTGACCGCGATCATCTTTCGTCTGTTCATGATTCTCCCCGTGTTGATGCAGGTACGCGGTCTCTCCGCGCTCGGGAACTGCACGCGCCCAGCGTCGCGGGGCGGAGTGCGGGTCACAACACTGTCCAATCCTGATGCGAAAGGCCTGCCCACAGGGGAGGTTGGGCGGCCGGTCAGTACGTGCCGGAGCGCGTGCAGGAGGTGCCGTTGTGTTCCAGCAGGCGCAGTCCCAGCCCGGTCGCGGTGTACAGGGTGCGCGGTCCGTCCGGCACCGAGGTCGCCAGCCCGGCCTCGCAGAGCACGTTCAGGTGGTAGCTGGTGATGCTGACCGGCTTGCCGGCGCGACGGGCCAGTTCCCCGCACGAGTCACCGGCGGCCGCCGCCCGCAGCACGGCTGCCCGGGTGGCGCCCAGCAGGGCGGCGAGAGCGTCGCGGCCGGTTCCCTCCTGCGGAGTGCCCCACCACTGGGGGGTGCGGTGGACGGGGTAGACCACGACAGGGGGCAGCTCGGGATCGATCCAGGTGACGGGCAGGCGCCAGCAGAACGCGGAGGGGATCAGCAGCAGCCCGCGGCCGTCGAGATGCACGTCTCGGTCCTGCGGATAGTCGGCCTCCAGCACTGGATCCTGCCAGCGCAGGCACGGCCGGAGGCTGTCGAGCACGGCGGCGACACCTCCCCGCATGAACGCCCGGGCCCGCAGCGCCTGGTCGGCGGCCACCAGTGCCTCGACGCGCGGCCAGTACGGCCCGAGCACGTGCGTGTGGTAACCGTCCAGGGCCTGGCCGAGCAGGGCCAGGCCCGCACGCTCGCCCCGGACGAGCGGACCCGCCCATCGGGGCAACGGACCCAGCGCCGTGAGTTCGCGCGTCAGACGGTCCCGCGGTGTCGACAGGACCGCGTCCAGGCCTGCCTCGATGCCGTCCTGGCCGGCGAGGGGGGTGAGCAGATCCGGGAAGTCACCCCTCGGGGGCGCGAGGGTGCGGACCATGGTGCCGAGCCAGGGCGGGAGGGTCCGTATCCGGGCGCGGGCATCGCCACGCCAACGGTCGAACACCGCACGGCCCTCGCGGTTGCCGAGCAGATTCGCGCTCAGCACCAGTTCCCATAACGGATCCGGACGGGCTGCGACACGGGTCCTGCCCAGGTCGGCGGCGGTGAAGTGAAATCGCAGCACGCCCACGCGGTTCCCCCTCGGTCCACATTGCGCGGAGCCCCACCCGGCTACGCCGAGACCGGCACTCGGCCCGTGACGATCGCCCGGCGAGCAGGTGCGGCGCCGGGGCGAGTCGTGCCGGACCCGTGCCGGATCTCCGGATCTCCGGATCTCCGGATCTCCGGAGCATTCGGTCGACCGGTCGCTCCGGATCTCCGGAGCCCTCGGCCGGCCGGTCCCCGAGACTCTATGCCGGGAGATGCGCTGCGGGCACCCTGCGGTGGAACGAGGTCGGCCCGCCCGTGTTCCGACGGTTACGGGCGGGCCGCCGGGGCGTCCGCGGCCTCGACGGCTTCGACGAGCGAGGCCAGTTCCGGGTTCTTCGCCGCCTCGTCGAGCGCCTCCCGCAGGGCCGCGTCGTTGGTCGGCCGGGCCTGTTCGAGGAGCGCCAGGCCGGACGCGGTGACGTCGGTGTAGATGCCGCGGCGGTCGGTCGGGCACAGGTACCGGGACAGCAGGCCCCGGTCCTCGAGCCGGGAGACGAGGCGGGTGGTGGCGCTCTGGCTGAGCACGACGGCGTCGGCGACCTGCTTCATCTGGAGGTGTCCGCCCTCGCGGTCGTGCTGACGGCTGAGCACGTCGAGGAGCGAGTACTCGCGGACGCTGAGCTCGTGCCCGGACTGCAGAGCGCGCTCGATACGTGTCTCGATCTTGCCGTGCAGGAGGGAGAGCGCGCCCCATCCGCTGGCGAGGGCGGTGAGGGCGGGGTCTGTGGCGGTCATGGGTCCGTATCTCCTTCCGGGGGACAGGGTCCAGGATAGGCGCGAAAAAAATTACCGGCCAGGGCCCATAGGGGGCGGACGCAAGTATCCCGGCGCGTCGCGCCCCGGCCCCGCCGGTGCTGCCGCCTGCACTCGTGCGCCGGGTGCGGCCCGCGAGCTCCCTCCGAGACGCCGGTCATGCCGTGCGAGGGTTAGCCGCGCTTGCACTTATAGCGCGCATGCAACTATTGTCTAAGCGTCTAAAGAGCTCCCTCAAGCAACATCTGGAAGGCCGAGACCATGCCCCTCGCACTCCTCGCCCTGGCCATCGGCGCCTTCGGAATCGGCACCACCGAATTCGTGATCATGGGGCTGCTGCCCGACATCGCCGCCACCTACGACGTCTCGATCCCCACGGCGGGCCTGCTGGTCACCGGCTACGCCCTCGGCGTCGTCGTCGGCGCGCCGCTGCTGACGGTGCTCGGCAACAAGGTGAGCCGCAAGCGGATGCTCATGCTGCTGATGGGCCTGTTCGTGCTCGGCAACATACTGTCCGCGCTCGCCCCCAGCTTCGGGATGATGCTGGCCGGTCGCGTGATCACCTCGCTCGCCCACGGTTCCTTCTTCGGCCTCGGGTCCGTCGTCGCCGCCGACCTCGTCGCCCCGGACAAGAAGGCCGGCGCCATCGCCACCATGTTCACCGGTCTGACGGTCGCCAACATCGTGGGCGTGCCGCTGGGCACCTTCGTCGGGCAGGCGGTCGGCTGGCGCATCACCTTCGCGATCGTCGCCGCGCTCGGCGTGATCGGACTGCTCGGCATCCTCAAGCTCGTACCCGCGACACCCCGCCCCGAGGGCGCCCACCTGCGTCGGGAACTCACCGCCTTCCGCAACCCGCAGGTCCTGTTCGCCATGGCGATGACCGTGCTCGGCTTCGGCGGTGTCTTCGCCGCGATCACCTACATCGCGCCGATGATGACCCATGTCGCCGGCTACTCCGACGGCTCCGTCACCTGGCTCCTGGTCCTCTTCGGTATCGGCATGTTCCTCGGCAATCTGCTGGGCGGCCGGTACGCCGACCGGGCCCTGATGCCGATGCTGTACGTCACGCTCGGCGGCCTCGCGGTCGTGCTGGCGCTGTTCACGGTGTTCGCGCACGACAAGATCCTGGCCGCGCTCGCCATCCTGCTCGTCGGTGCGCTCGGCTTCGCCACCGTGCCGCCGCTGCAGAAGCGGGTGCTCGACCAGGCGCACGGCGCCCCCACGCTGGCCTCCGCCGTCAACATCGGCGCCTTCAACCTGGGCAACGCGCTGGCCGCCTGGCTCGGGGGACTCGTGATCTCCGCAGGCTTCGGCTACACGTCCCCGAACTGGGTCGGCGCCGTCCTCGCCGCCGCCGCGCTGGGCCTGGCCCTGTGGTCCGCGGCCCTGGAGCGCCGTGCCCCCGCGGCCGGACCGGCCGCCACCGGCGACGTCCCGGCCCGTACCCCCGTACACCACTGACCTCACCGACCTCCCTCCCCTTCCAGCGCCGCACATCACCAAGGAGAAGCGCCATGAGCACCACCGCCCCCGTCACCGTCACCGTCACCCCGCTGACGACCGCCGACGCCGAGATCCTGATCGACGCCGCCCGCCGGGCCGCCGAGGCGGCAGGGGTCGCCGTCAGCGTCACCGTCCTGGACGCCGGTGGTCACCTGCTCGCCTTCCGCCGCGACGACCGGGCGGTCCTGATCTCCGGCGAGACCAGCACCCGCAAGGCGTACACGGCCCTGCAGCTCGACGCCCCGACCGCCGACCTGGTCGAGCTCGTCAAGCCCGACGGACCCTTCCACTCCCTGCCGACCGCGCTCGACCGGCCGCTGCTGTTCATCGCCGGCGGCATCCCCGTCCACCGCGACGGCCGGCTCGTCGGCGCCGTGGGCGTGGGCGGCGGCGCGCCCGAGCAGGACCACGCCTTCGCCACCACCGCACTCGAGGAGCTCGCCCGATGACCCGCACCCCGCAGGAGGTCTTCGCCGACCACGGCACCCGCCTCGGCACCGGCGACCTCGACCTGATCAGCCGCAATTACACCGAGGACGCGGTCTTCGTGACGCCCGACGGCGTGCTGACCGGCCGCCGGGGCGTCCAGGAGGGCATCGGCCGGCTGCTGGCCGACCTTCCCGACGCCGAGTGGCAGCTGACCCCCCGCTTCGCCGCGGACGTCCTGTTCCTCGAGTGGTCCGCGACCGGCGCCACCCATCAGGTCGCCGACGGCGTCGACACCTTCGTCTTCCGCGACGGCCTCATCAGCGCCCAGACCGTCCGCTACACCCTCACCCCGCGCAACCCGTGAAGGAAGAACCGCACACCATGGCACCCGCCACCGTCCCCACCGTGACCCTGAACAACGGCGTCGAGATCCCCCAGCTCGGCTTCGGCGTCTTCCAGGTCCCCGACGACGCGACCGCCGCCGCCGTCACCGCCGCCCTCGAAACCGGCTACCGCAGTATCGACATCGCCGCCGTCTACGGCAACGAAGCCGGTGTCGGCCGCGCGCTGGCCGCCTCCGGGCTGCCCCGCGACGAGCTGTTCGTCACCACGAAGCTGTGGAACGCCGACCAGGGGTACGACGCCACCCTGCGCGCCTTCGACGCGAGCCTCGCCAAGCTCGGCCTCGACCATGTGGACCTGTACCTGATCCACTGGCCGGCACCCGCCCGTGACCTGTACCGGGACTCCTGGCGTGCCCTCGAACGGCTCGCCGGGGAGGGACGCATCCGCGCGGCCGGCGTCTCCAACTTCCAGCCCGGCCATCTGCTGCGGCTGATGGGCGACTCCACGCTGGTCCCGGCCGTCAACCAGATCGAGCTGCACCCCGGCCTTCAGCAGGCCGAGCTGCGCGCCTTCCACGCCGAGCACGGAATCGCGACCGAGGCGTGGAGCCCGCTGGCCCAGGGCGCCGTCCTCGACGACCGCACCGTCGGCGACCTGGCCGCCCGCCACGGCAAGTCGCCCGCCCAGGTCGTCCTGCGCTGGCACCTCCAGCTCGGCAACATCGTCATCCCCAAGTCGGTGACCCCGGCCCGGATCCGCGAGAACTTCGACGTCCTCGACTTCGCCCTCACGGACGAGGAGATGTACGCCGTGGCCGCGCTCGACCGCGGTCTGCGCACCGGCCCGCACCCCGACGAACTCGACTGAGCCGACCCGTCGTCCCTCCCCGCGGGGCTCCACTCCGGGCAGACGCCCCGGAGCGGAGCCCCGTTCTGCGTCCGTCTGCCTCGCCGCGAAGTGCTGCACGAGTTCTGCGCCGTGAAGTGCTGCGACGAGTCATGCGGGGGACGTGCCGCACGAGCTTGCGGGGGACGTGGTCCACATGCCCCCACGCTGGAGGCGTGGACACGCCCAGCAAACACCCGTCGTTTGCAATAGCCCGCGAATGCAAGTATTGTTTTCACGTGTAAGGCGCGTATGCATGTAAATGCCAGCTCGCGCCCGCCCTGCACCGCACCACCCCCACACAGGCAAAGGCACCGTCATGTCGCTCAAGAAGATCCTTCCCGGCCGTCTCGGCTTCGGCACCGCCCCGCTCGGCAACATGTTCCGCGCGATCTCCGACGACGAGGCCCGCGCCACCGTCGAAGCGGCCTGGGACCACGGCATCCGCTTCTACGACACCGCCCCCTTCTACGGCGCCGGCCTCGCCGAGACCCGCCTCGGCGAGGTCCTGTCGGCCAAGCCCCGCGACTCCTACGTCCTGTCCAGCAAGGTCGGCCGCGTCATCCTCGACGAGCACGAAAGCGCCACTCGCGATCTCGGCGAGAAGGGCGGCCTGTTCGAGCACGGCAACCCGAACAAGATCGTCCACGAATGGACCGCCGAGGCCACCGAGCGCTCCGTAGAGGACAGCCTCCGGCGCCTCGGCACCGACCGCCTCGACATCGTCTGGGTCCACGACATCGCCCAGGACTTCCATGGCGACCTGTGGCTCCAGAAGTTCGAGGAGGCCCGCACCGGCGCCTTCCGCGTCCTGACCCGGCTGCGCGACGAGGGCGTCATCAAGGCCTGGGGCCTGGGCGTCAACCGCACCGAGCCCATCGAGCTGACGCTCGCCCTCGACGAGCCCCGCCCCGACGGCTTCCTCCTCGCGGGCCGTTACACCCTCCTCGACCACGAGCACGCCCTCCAGCGCCTGCTGCCCATGGCCCAGGAGCAGGGCGTCGACATGGTCGTCGGCGGCCCCTACAGCTCCGGCGTCCTCGCCGGCGGCACTCACTTCGAGTACCAGCAGGCCCCGGCCGAGATCGTCGAGCGGGTCGGCGCGCTGAAAGCCCTGGCCGAGAAGCACGGCGTGAGCATCAAGGCCGCCGCCCTGCAGTTCTCCCTCGCCCACCCGGCGGCCGCGGCCGTCATCCCGGGCGCCACCCGCCCCAGCCGCATCGCCGAGGACACCGCGGCCCTGAACGAGACCGTGCCGGCCGCGTTCTGGACCGAACTGCGCGCCGCAGGCCTGGTCAGCCCGGCCGCCCCACTCCCGAACAACGCCTGACCCCGCCCCCCACGCTCCGCCCCCAGGAAAGAAGACCATGGCCTCCACCTCCGTCTCCCGCGTCGTCCCTGCCTCCCCCCAGCGGGTCTGGGACCTCATCGGCGGTTTCGACGCCCTCCCCGACTGGCTCCCCTACATCCCCGAGAGCACCGCGCTCGAAGGCGGCCGGGTCCGCCGCCTGACCAACCCGGACGGCGATGTCATCGTCGAGCGTCTGGTCGCCTTCGACGAGGCCGGGCGTCACTACAGCTACGCCATCCTGGAGGCTCCGTTCCCGGTCACGGGATACCTCTCCACCCTCCGCGTCCACCCGGTCGCCGGCCGGGACGACGTCGCCGAGGTCCAGTGGTCCGGCCGCTTCACCCCCGACGGCATCACCGACGCCGAGGCCGAGGACCTGTTCACGGGCATCTACCGCGACGGCCTCGAAGCCCTTCACCAGGCACTGTCCGCCTGACCCGGAGCCGACCCGCGCACCGCCGTGACGTCGGCCGAACCGCACGGCCCGGACACGCGACACGCGTGCCCGGGCCGCGGTCCGTCCGGGCCGCCGCGCACGTTCACTTGAGGACGGCGGCTCCGTGGCGTACGACGAGGACCGCTCAATGCCCGTCGGTGATCACCTGGTTGGCCGGGATCCAGTACCCGGCGAGCTCCGGCGAGGTGATCCGCACCATCGACCGGCCGTTCACGACCGCCCGGCGGTCGAACTGCAGGGTGTGCGACGCCGCGTACTTCAGGGTCTTGAGTGTGCCTGCCAGGCCGTTGGTGCCGAAGCTGATCGCCTCGGCGGAGGCGTTCGCGGCGACCGTGAGCGTGCGCGGCACCTTGTAGGTGACGCCGACGTGTTCACCGCGCAGGAACACCTTCGGGTACGCCTCCCCGATCCAGTAGCCCTTGTACGCCCCGGCACTGATCCGGTACCAGACGCCCGCGCCCTGGATGCGCCGACGCATGTCGGTCGGTGCCTGGGTGGCCCGCGTGAAGGTGACCTTCTTGGTGCCGAGGATCTTGTCCGCCTTGGCCTTGGTCCAGCTGCCGTCGGGCTTGGTGTCCGGCTTGTACAGGGTGTGCGTGCCGGCGGCTATGGCGATCACCGAGCCGGACTTCACGCCCGGCGGGACGTCCTCGATGAGCATGTCCAGCTGGTGGGCGAAGACCGAGCTGTTCGTCTGCCAGTTCAACTGCTGCCAGAGCGTGATGTGGTGGTGGTGATAGGTGTTCGCCGGAATCCGATGCGTCTGGCAGTAGTACGAGAACCAGCGCGGGTTGCGCACCAGGCTGAAGTACCGGGCGATCGTCGTGCAGGCGCCGTCGTACAACTGGGCGGCGAGCTCGTTCCCGGTCAGCTGGTGGTAGTCCCAGACGCCGAACAGGGCGAAGATCATGCCGTTGTACGTGTAGTCGCCGGTCCCGGCCGCCTTGAACGGGTACTCCTGGATCCAGAGGTATCCCGCCCTGTCCTTGTTCACCACCCACGGGCTGGCGTTGTCGGCGCGCAGCAGCGAGGCGAAGGCGCCGTCGGCGGCCGTGCGGTACAGGGCCCGCTGCTCCGCGTCGAGCCCGTCCTCCAGAGCGGCGAGCTGGGCGAACAGGCTGATCGCCTCACCCTGAGCCATCCCGGAGTACCAGGGCGCCTTGTAGACGACTCCGCTGTGCTCGGCGTGGGTGAAATCGAACGGGTACGGGAAGTACCAGGCGCCACGGGTCTCGACCCGCTTGGAGATCAGCCGGTCGGCCTGTGCCCTGGCGCGATCGAGGAACACCGCCTTGCGGGCCGGGTCGGTCTCGACGCGGTAGGCGGCGATGCAGCCGAGGCCGAACTGGATCTGGCCCACGGGGTGATCGTAGGACGTCCCGTCGGCCATGTACTTCATGTACACGCCGTCGGCGTTCAGGTGGTAGTCGCCGGACGCGAGGTTCACATTGGCCCAGGTCGTGGGCCGGTTGCGCCACGGCCGCATGGCCTCCGGCAGGTCGGGGACGATCTGGTAGCCGGCCTTCTGGAACTCGAACGGCAGCGTGGTCGGGACGTCCGTCTCGGTCGGCGTGCCGATCGCGTACGGCATACGAGTGGTCGCGCTCGGCGCGCTGACGGTGCCGCCCGCCAGCGGGTCCGGCAGTTCCGGCACGGGTATGGTCTCCTCGCCCGAGCCGGACGGCAGGCTCAGTGCGATCGACCGCGGCATGTTGGCGAACGGGTCGACGGGCGCGGGTGACTCGAAGACTCCCGTTGCCATCGCGGTGACGGCCCCGCCGCCCCCGACCGCCACCCCCGCGGCGCCGCCGCCGGCCAGCCGGATGAACCGTCTCCGGCCGATTTCGGCACGCCTCTTTCCTGCCATGACTCCGGCCCCCCAAGACCTCAAGCGTGTTGATCAGCAGTCACGGACGAAAGGCGCTGATCAGCGATGTGCGGAGTTTAGGTGAAGCGTGAACGTTTTTGGGAGGGCTCGGAAGGCATCAATTGATGCGCGCGATGGGAAAGTTGCGACATAACGAGGTGTTGCGGGAGGTTCCCCGGTGAGGGGGAGGGGTCGTGGGGCGGCTGAAGACGTCGGGGGGGGGGGCGGCGCGGGCTCGGCGTACTCTAGGATGGGGGGTGGGTGGGGGGGTGGGTGGAGGGGTGGGGGGGTGT
>NZ_JBEOWS010000027.1:0-48647 GCF_040296125.1 Streptomyces sp. NPDC002265
GCCCTGCGGGGCCCTCGTGGGGCGCTTGTGGGGCCCTGTGGGGCGCTGTGAGACCCCGGGGGGAAGAAGTGAGGCTCCGTGACGGAGCGGGCGAGCGCGCCGCCGTACGGCACCGCCTCGCCCCGCCGTAGACACCGCCTCACGCCGCTGTACGGGGCAACGTGCCGCCGCCGTACGGCACCGCCTCGCGCCCCGAAACGGCACCGCGCCGCCGCTGTAGGCGCCCGCCTCGCCCCGCCGTACGGGGCACCATGCCGCCGCTGTGCGGCACCGCGCCGCCGCTGTAGGCGCCGCGCGGTGCCTGCAGCGGCGGCTCTCGTTCAGCCGCGGGTGGCGCGCAGGAACTCCCGCAGGATGCGTTCGCCCGCCAGCACACCACGCTCGGGCAGCGCGGTGACCGCGGGGGCCGTCCAGTCGTCGTCGGCCAGTTCGCCGTGGCCGGGCCGCCAGCCCCGGTCCGCCGCCAGCAGCAGGTCCGCGTCGAGCAGGGAGTCGCCCGCGGCGAGGGTGAGGTCGGCGCCGGTGCGGCGCACGACCTCGCGCACGGCCGCGCTCTTGGTGAGCGGCTTCGGCACCGCGTAGATCTTGCGGCCCTGGAGCGACACCGTCCAGCCGAGGTTCTCCGTCCAGGCCGCGAGCTCCTTCACCCACTCCTCGGGCAGCAGTTCACGCTCGACGACCAGATAGGCGAACAGGTCCTCGGCGACGCGCTGCTTGCGCAGCCAGACCGGATCCGCCGAGCGCGCGAGGTGCTCCTGCACCTGGGCCAGCGGCGCGCACTCGTCGGCCAGCCGCGCGGTGACCTGCGCGTGCCAGTCCGGATCCGACACGCCGTCCACCAGCAGATGACCGCCGTTGGCGCAGATCGCGTACGTCGGCGCCGGGCCCGGCAGGTTGATGCGCAGGTACTGCTTGCGGGTCCGGGTGGTGGTCGGCACGAACACCGCCGTGTCACCCAGCTCGGTGAGCAGCGCGGCCGCCGTCTCCGTCATGTACGACAGCGGCTTGTTCTCGTGCACCTCCACGCACAGCAGCCGCGGGGCCCGCGCGTCGGGCATGGTCAGCGCGAGCGCCGCCGCGGAGTAGATGAGCGTACGGTCGAGGTCGCTCGCAACCAGCACCGGCATCAGACCGCCACCGCCTTGCCGTCGGCACCGGTCGCGCCGCGGGTGTACTTGGGGTGGATCAAGCCCACACAGGTGTAGGGGAGTTCGTCGACCTCCTCGACGGGCACGCCTCTCTGCTCGGCCAGCAGGCGTACGTGGTCGAGGTCGGCGCCCGCCCCGGCGCGGGCCAGGATCTTCCACGGCACCCGGCGCAGCAGCACCCGGGTGGTCTCGCCGACGCCGGGCTTGACGAGGTTGACGTCGTGGATGCCGTACTCCTCGCTGATCCGCTCGACGGCCGCCCAGCCCTCCCAGGTCGGGGTCCGGTCGGCGGACAGCAGCTCCTTGACCGCCACGTCCACCGCGTCGACCACCTCGCCGAAGCGCGCGGCGACCGTGTCGAGGAAGTCCACCGAGACGTCCGTACCGGCGAGTTCGCGGTAGAACTTCGCGCCGTGGAAGTCGTGCGGGCCCACCAGGTCCGCGCGCAGCACCGTCCGCGAGATCAGGCCCGAGACGGTCGAGTTGAGGCAGGCGGAGGGGATGAGGTAGTCCTCCCGGGTGCCGTAGGTGCGCACGCACGAGCCCGGGTCGGCCAGCACCGCGATCTCCGGGTCGAAGCCGGTGATGCCGTCGGACTCCTCGAACTCCTTGATGGCGTCGGCGAGTTCGCGGGTGATGGCGCCCTTGCCGGTCCAGCCGTCGACGAAGACCACGTCGGCGGGGTCGTGGTGGGCGGCCAGCCAGCGCAGCGCGTTGGCGTCGATGCCCCGGCCGCGCACGATCGACACGGCGTAGTGCGGCAGTTCGAGGCCGTAGCGGAACTGGGCCCAGCGGCGCATCAGGACGCCGACCGGCGTGCCCGCGCGGGCCAGCGAGACCAGGACCGGGCGGGCCGCGGGGGTGTCCTCGCCGGAGCGGGCCGCGGTCCGGTCCGGGGAGCGCTCCGCGAGCACGGTCTCGGTGACCACGCCGACGGCGTGGGCGATCCGGGCCGCCGAGGTGGCGAGCGCCGCGTGGAAGAGCTCCTGGTAGTGCTCGCTGGGCTGGTACTCCACCGGCAGCGACTCGGCGTAGTGGGCGCCGCCGCTCTGGATGGCCTCCTCGCGCTCCTCGGTCGGCGCCTCCAGAGTGACGTCCGAGAGGTCCTGGAGCAGCCAGCCCACCTCCTCCGGCGCGTACGAGGAGAAGGCGGGGCCGCGAAGGGGCTCGGGCAGCATGGCGGGCCTTTCGGGTACGTGCGGCGGTTCGGGGACGTACGAGGGCACGACCGCGAGCAGGACGTGCGGGGCGTGCGCGGCGAGCTGGGCGAGCAGGCCGTCGGGGGCGTGCAGTTGCGGGGTGTCGGCGGCCGAGTCCACGACCGCCACGACCGCGTCGAAGCCCGCGCCGGCCACGTTGTAGGCGTAGCGCTCGCCGGGGCCGTCGGCCGGGTCGTCGTGGGCGGGGAAGACCAGGCGGCTGCGTATCGCGTAGCCGGGGTCGTCGACGGCCAGGACGGGCGAACGGGTGGTGGTGGAGTAGCGCACGTCGGCGGCCACGGCCTGTTCGAGTTCGCGGGCCAGCCGGAGCGGTGCGTACATCAGCTCTTCGAAGCCGAGGACGAGGACGCGCCGGGCGTCGCCGGGTATCGCCTCGGCGAGCCGGACCGCCATCGCGGGCAGGGCGGCCTCCAGCCGGGCACGGTGGTCGGGGGTGAAGCCGTGCCGTCCGCCGTCGGGCACGGCGCGCGGCCAGTCCAGGTCGACGCGCTCGACCCGGCCGTCCGGGGCCGGGGCGGCCGGTGCGGCGGACTCGTGCCGGGCCACCAGCGCCTGCCCCTTCTCCAGCACGCCCTCGGGCAGCCGGACGGTCCCGGAGGCGACCGCCACCAGGTCGACCCGGGCGCCGATCTCCGCGGCGAAGTCCGTCAGCCGGCCCGCGTCGGCGGCCGAGCGCATGTCGACGAGCGCGACCACGACGTAGCGCCGGCGCGGATAGCGCCCGTGCAGGTCACGGATGGTGTTCAGGACCGTGTTGCCGGTGGAGAACTCGTCGTCGACCAGGACCAGCGGGCCGTCGCCGCGCAGCAGCGCGGGGTCCTCGGGCAGCAGCAGATGGGAGGTGGCGTGCGAGTGGGACTCCTCGAAGCCGCCCGCCCGGTCCACGCCGGGGACCGGACGGCGGGTGGAGTGCAGGTAGGGGGCGAGGCCCAGACCGTCGGCGACACAGTGGCCGAGGCCGGTGGCGGTCTCCGCGTAGCCGAGGACGACCGCCCGGGCCGCCTCCTCGTCGCCGAGCAGGTCGCGCACCCGGCGGCCGAGGTCGAAGCCGTGGCCGTAGACGACGGACGGGGTCTGCGGCACGTGTTTGCCGAGCACGTTCGACACCAGCAGATGGGCCCGCCTGGGGTTGCGGCGCAGGGCCAGCCCCAGCAGGTCGTCCAGCCGGTCGTCGCCCACCAGTTCGAGACCGAGCCGTTCGGCGACCCAGGTTCCGGACCAGACCCCGTCGTTCACTGCGTTGTTCATGCGTCCCTTGTGTGTAGCCGGTTCGTCGGTCGGGTTCGTCGGTCGGGCTCGGCGGTCGGGTTGCGGGCCGGCTCAGCCGGTGATGACTGCGGCGAGCAGGTCCACGAAGCTGACGTCCTCGTGCGCCACGCCGAAGACCTCCGCGCGCAGCATGGTCCGCTCGGCCCAGGCGCGGTGCGGCTTCACCTCGTTCATCTTGTTCGTGTACGCCGACCGCAGCACACCCCCGCCGCCGCGCTCGGGCCGCAGGATGTCCGCCGCGTCGCTGAACTCCTCGTGGCTGACCACGGACAGTGCGTGCACGGCCGGTACGTGGGAGGGGTGGATGCAGGTCTTGCCGAGCAGGCCGTTGGCCTGGTCCAGGGAGATCTCCCGCAGCAGTCCGTCCATGGCGTGCTCTATGAGTATCTCGCGCAGCTCGACGGCCTGTCCCTCCAGGAAGGGGCTGTGCCGCAGCATCGGCTTGAACATGCGCTCCGGGACGCGGAAGTACTCCCACACCGGCCCGGTCACCGTGAAGCCGGTGCCGTCGGCGCGGCCCAGCATGTTCACCACGTCGGAGATCACGGAGGCGACGATCTGGACGTCGTACGCCGTCATGTCGGGGGCCCGGCGCAGGCCGTAGGAGGAGCAGAAGTCGGTCACGCCCAGGCGCAGCGCGAGCACCCGGTCGCGGAACTTGTCGACGGCGCGGGCGATGCCCTCGAGGGTGTCGACGCGCGACTCGCGGTACAGCAGCTCGGGCGACTCCAGCACCGGCATCGCGAACAGGCGGCGGCCGCTCGCCGACTCCGCCGCGGCGAGCGCCTCCAGGAAGGGGACACCGCGCTGCTCGGTGAACTTCGGCATGACGAACCCGGACAGCCGCCGGACGGTGGGGCCGAGGCGGCGGACCAGGTCGGGGATCTGCTCGGGGGTACGGACCCGGATGAACAGCAGCGGCAAGTCTACGCCGGTGCGCGCGTCGAGGTCGGCGAACTGGCGGACGAGGTTCGCCTCGCCCTGCTCGACGTCCGCGTCGGCGATCGAGTCCTCCAGGCACAGCACCATCGAGACCACGCCGCGTTCGGCCTGCTTGACGATGTCGTCGGCGAGCCGCGGGCGGGTCGCCGGACTGTAGAGCGTGGCCCCCAGGGCCGCGGACAGCAGCCGGGCCGGGGAGTCCGTGGTGAACTCGCACGGCTCCTGGACGAAGAGGCGCTTCCGCACCTCAGGGGCGATGTGCCCGAAATGACGCATTGAGCTCCCCCATGGTGACGGAACGGCGCATGAATGTGGCCTGTGAAGTGTCTACGTGTGGCCGGTAATAGTACGTAGGGATCCGAGAAGGAGGTTCCCTCCGGGCGTGAAGTTCAGGTAACGCCGACAAACACAGTGGGTCACCATGCCCGGTTTCACCCCCACATTGTCGTGATCAGGACCGAGAGGGCAGGATGACCGCATGACGCACGCGATGCTGAAGGGGTCGAACGTCCCGCTCGAGGCCACGACGGTGCGCGCCGTGCTGCGCTGGACGCCCGGACAGGGCGCCCCCGACGTGGACGTCTCCGCGCTGCTCCTGGGCCCCGACGGTCGGGTGCGCTCCGACGAGGACTTCGTCTTCTACAACCAGCCCCGGCACCCCTCCGGGAAGGTCTGGCGGCTCGGCAAGAAGCGGGTGGCCGAGGGCCTCACCGATACGATCCAGACAGATCTCGTCGGTGTCGAGCCCAGCGTCGGCCAGATTCTGCTGGTCGCTTCGGCGGACGGCGTCACGTTCGATCGCGTACGGTCACTGCGCATCGTGCTGTACGACGCCTCGGTCGCCGAGGGCGAGCCGCTGGCCTATTTCGACATCAAGCCGGAGACCGGTGAGGAGACCGCGCTGATCTGCGGCGAGCTCTACCGGCGCGGGGACGGCTGGAAGTTCCGGGCGCTGGGCGAGGGCTACTCGAACGGGCTCAAGGGTCTGGCGACCGACTTCGGCATCTCCGTGGACGAGGCGGAGGCCGTCCAGGAGTCGCAGTCCGTCCAGCCGCCGCCCCCCACCACCTCCCAGCCGCTGCCGCCGGAGCAGCCCGCGAACGTCCCCGTCCAGCCCGCCTACGGCTATCCGCAGCCGCCCGCGACGGTCCAGCCGGCCTACGGCTACCCGCATCCGACCAGCCAGCCCGCGTACGGCTATCCCCAGCCCGTCCCGGCCGCCCCGGCCGCGGCCGGGGAGTTGCGGCTGCCTCCGCAGGGCCCGCAGTTCATCGGCCGCTGACGGCACCGCGCCCGCCAGTCCTGTGCGGGCCTGCGCGGGGATGCCTGGCGCCACACCGCGCCTGACCCGGCCTGGGGCCGGTCAGGCCGTCCGGGCGCCTCTGGGGGCCGCGCCGACGACAGCCGACCGGCCGCCGGATCCGCCCGGGGCCCGGGCGGCGGGACCGGGCGTCAGCCGTCGACCTTCGTCTTGTAGCCCCGCCCCCACTGCAGTCCCCAGCCGTACAACCGGTCCAGTTCGGCCTGGAAGCCGTAGACGAACTTCACCTCGCGCCGGACGATCAGCTCGCCCTTGACGTTCTCGATCATCACCACCGCGCACGAGCGGGCCTGCGGGTGGCGTTCGTCCAGGCCGATCTCGATCCGCGGTCCGTTGCTCGGGTACAGGGTGACGATGGCGTGGGTACGGTCGAAGGCGGGCGTCTGGTCGTATATGTAGACGAACACCAGTAGACGCTTGATGTCGTCGCGGTGGTCGAGGTTGATGTAGATGGTCTCGCCGGACGCCGAGCCGAAGCGGTCGTCACCGCTGAGCTTCACGTACGGCGGGGCGTTGACGTCGCCCAGGTAGCCGCCGAGCGGCTGGACGACACCCTTGGTGCCGTCCTTCAGCTCGTACAGGCAGCCCAGGTCGAGGTCGACGTTGACCATGCTCTGGCTGTGGCCGACGACCTCCGGGGGCTTGAGCGCCTTGAAGGGGTGCCGCAGCAGGCTCTCGCGCTGGTTGCCGCCGAAGTCGGAGGTCCGCATCCGCCAGGTCAGGTTGATGCGCAGGTTGCCGGT
The DNA here is from genome assembly GCF_040296125.1 of Streptomyces sp. NPDC002265. Taxonomy (NCBI): domain Bacteria; kingdom Bacillati; phylum Actinomycetota; class Actinomycetes; order Kitasatosporales; family Streptomycetaceae; genus Streptomyces; species Streptomyces sp. NPDC002265. The sequence goes on from NZ_JBEOWS010000027.1 coordinate 6,644, forward strand.
GGCCGCTCCCTGCTTGGTCAGGGAGACGTAGTGATGCCGTTTGGTCAGCTCGATCGCGTTGCTCGCCGCGCTGCCCGAGTCGAATTCGAGCGCACGCCCGCGCCAGAGCCCGTCGAAGAAGCCCATGCCCCGCCCCCACCCCCACCTTCACCCACACCCGAAAAGCCCGCGGGGCGGCCGGCGGACATCTCTCGCCTGCCGCCCCGCACAGAGCGTTCCCTGACCCGCCCCGTGGTCACACCCCGGACGAGACCTCAGCCTTCTCGTCCGAGCCCGCTTTTCCCTCTGCCGCTGCCAGGGCCCGGTTGCGCCGCACGGAGGACCAGAAGGACAGGGCGATCAGGACGACGCCGACGAGACCGGTGATGACCTCGTTGATCTCGTACTGGATGGTGACCATGAGGATCACGGCCAGCGCGCCGATCGCGTAGTGCGCGCCGTGCTCCAGGTAGACGTAGTCGTCGAGGGTGCCCTGGCGGACCAGGTAGACCGTGAGCGAGCGGACGTACATCGCGCCGATACCGAGGCCGAGGGCCATCAGCACGATGTCGTTGGTGATGGCGAAGGCGCCGATCACACCGTCGAAGGAGAACGACGCGTCCAGGACCTCCAGGTAGAGGAACATGAAGAACGCGGCCTGGCCGGCGAGCACGATGGCCGGCTTCTTCTTGCCGGTCCGCTCGGCCTCCTCCTCCGCCTCGTGCTCGCGCTCCTCCTCTTCCTCCAGCTTGTCCTCGAAGTAGCCGGAGAGCCCGCCGACGACCATGTACGTGATCAGACCGGCGATGCCCGCGATGAGCACCGTCTGCGCCTTGTCGACATGCGCGCCGCCGTGCTGGTGGGCGTGGGCCGCGAAGGTGAAGGAGGTGATCAGCAGAACGACCAGGGCGATGCAGACCGACAGCATGTCGACCTTGCCGAGCTTGGCCAGCGGCCGCTCGATCCAGCGCAGCCACTGGATGTCACGGTCCTCGAAGATGAAGTCGAGGAAGATCATCAGCAGGAACATTCCGCCGAAGGCGGCGATCGCCGGGTGGGCGTCGGTGACCAGCTGCTGGTACTGGTCCTTGTTGTTGAGCGCGAGGTCGACCGCGTCGATCGGCCCGATCTTGGCGGTGATGGCGACGATGACGACGGGAAAGACCAGCCGCATCCCGAAGACGGCGATCAGCACGCCGACCGTGAGGAAGATCTTTTGCCAGAAGGCATTCATCTTCTTCAGGATTCCGGCGTTGACCACCGCGTTGTCGAACGACAGCGAGATCTCCAGGACGGAGAGGATCGCCACGATGCCGAAAGCCTCCCACCCCCCGTAGAAGACCGCTGCGACCAAGCCGAGCGCGGTGACCGCGAACGACCAGCCGAAGGTTTTCAGAAGCACTGGCTACCCAATCCTGTGTGAGGGGAACGTCCCGGACGGAGTCCGGGGAAGCGCCTCCCCCGCGCCACACTCGGCTTTACGAAGTGTTGACCCCGAAGTCTAGAGGGAGAGCTCTGCGGACAACACGGGCGGGCCCATGTGCCTTGCCTGAAGAGCCGAGGTCCGCCGGGTGACGGGCCCGGACCGCCCGCCGAATCGCTCGACGGGACCTCGCCGACATCGCTTTACGAGACGTTGACCCCGAAGTCCAGGGCGATGCCCCGCAGACCCGACGCGTACCCCTGCCCGACCGCCCGGAACTTCCATTCGCCCTGGTAGCGGTAGAGCTCGCCGAAGATCATCGCGGTTTCCGTCGAGGCGTCCTCGGAGAGGTCGTAACGGGCCAGTTCCTGGCCGTCGGCCTGATTGGCGACGCGGATGAACGCATTGCTGACCTGGCCGAAAGTCTGGCCGCGTTCGTCGGCCATGTGGATCGACACCGGAAAAACGATCTTGTCGCAGTTCGCGGGCACCCGGGAGAGGTCCACGAGGATCGACTCGTCGTCGCCCTCGCCCTCACCGGTGAGATTGTCGCCCGTGTGCTCCACCGAGCCGTCCGGACTGGTGAGCTGGTTGTAGAACACGAACCACTCGTCGCCCAGAACTCTTCCGTCCTTGCACAGCAGCGCGCTGGCGTCGAGGTCGAAAGGGGCTCCGGTGGTGGAGCGTGCGTCCCAGCCGAGCCCGACCATCACCTGTGTGAGGTTCGGCGCGGCCTTGGACAGGGAGACGTTGCCCCCCTTGGCAAGCGTGACGCCCATGTTGCTGGTCCTCCCCTAGGTCTTGCTTGTTCGGTTGTCCTGCGCGTCCGGCGCCGCCCGTAAACGGGACGGCGCCGGACGGACGTCCTGGTTCGGGACCAGGTCTCAGACGTTGACGCCGAAGTCCTGCGCGATGCCGCGCAGACCCGAGGCGTAGCCCTGGCCGATGGCACGGAACTTCCACTCCGCGCCGTTGCGGTACAGCTCGCCGAAGACCATCGCGGTCTCCGTCGAGGCGTCCTCGGACAGGTCGTAACGGGCGATCTCGGCGCCGCCGGCCTGGTTCACCACGCGGATGAACGCGTTGCGCACCTGGCCGAAGGACTGCTGGCGGTTCTCCGCGTCGTAGATCGAGACCGGGAAGACGATCTTGTCGACATCGGCCGGGACGCTCGCCAGGTCGACCTTGATCGCCTCGTCGTCGCCCTCGCCCTCACCGGTGAGGTTGTCACCGGTGTGCTCCACCGAGCCGTCGGCGCTCTTGAGGTTGTTGAAGAAGACGAAGTTCGCGTCGCTGGCGACCTTGCCCGCCGTGTTCAGCAGCAGCGCGCTGGCGTCCAGGTCGAAGTCCGTACCGGTGGTGGTGCGCACGTCCCACCCCAGGCCGACGACGACCGCCGTCAGGCCGGGGGCCTCCTTCGTCAGCGAAACGTTGCCGCCCTTGCTGAGGCTGACTCCCACGAGTCCTCCATTGGTGTCCGGGGGGCGGGGAGCCCCTGCGTGCTCTGGCATCGGATCAACGACTCGATCCTAGTGACGGGTTCCCGCACCTTGCAGTCCGTGGAACCGAACCGTCACAGGGTGTCGAGCGCCTTGACGTAGTCGTTCAGGTCGCGCGCGTCCGGCAGGGCGTTGACGACGGTCCAGCGCACCACGCCCGCCTTGTCGATGACGAAGGTGCCGCGCACCGCGCAGCCCTTGTCCTCGGCGAAGACGCCGTAGGCGCGCGAGACCTCGCCGTGCGGCCAGAAGTCGGACAGCAGCGGGTACTCCAGGCCCTCCTGCTCGGCGAAGACGCGCAGGGTGTGGATGGAGTCGTTGGAGACCGCGAGCAGCTGGGTGTCGCGGTCGGCGAACTGCGGCAGGTTGTCACGCAGCTCGCACAGCTCACCGGTGCAGACGCCGGTGAAGGCGAACGGGTAGAAGAGCAGGACCACGTTCTTGCTGCCGAGGAAGTCGGAGAGCTTCACGGCGCTGCCGTGGTTGTCCTTGAGCTCGAAGTCGGGGGCCTTGTCGCCGACCTGGATCGCCATCGTCGTGCTTCCCTTTCGGTGGGCTGCTCGGGTGAGAGCGCTGACAACGCCGAGAACACTGAGAGCGCTGAGCCCAGCCTACGCATCGGGCACGACGAAACTGCGGACGGGCCGGCCGACCTTCACCGCCGACCCGTCCGGGGTGGGAGAGGACCTACTTCTTGGTCTTGGCCGCCTTCGGGGTCAGCAGCCGGCTGCCGATCCAGTCCTTGCCCACGCTGACGCTCTTGGAGGCCGACAGCCCCGCCGTCGTCGCGGCTTCCGAGATGTCGCTCGGCTCCACGTAGCCATCACGTCCGGTCTTCGGCGTGAGAAGCAGGATCGCGCCGCCCTCTTCGATGTACGTGGTGGCGTCCACCAGCACATCGGTCAGGTCGCCGTCCTCGTCGCGGAACCACAGCACCACGGCATCGGCTACGTCGTCGTAGTCCTCGTCCACCAGGTCGCTGCCGACAACTTCTTCAATGGCCTCGCGGAGTTCCTGGTCTACGTCGTCGTCGTAGCCGATCTCCTGGACCACCTGCTCGGGCTGGAACCCCAGCCTGACGGCAGGGCTCGTCCGCTCCTCCGCGTGGTCCGCGGTCGCGCTCACGGGTTGCCTCCTGATCATGTCTTGGTGAATATCTCAGCCACGCGCGTGCGCGAAGCATTGGCCGTAGTCCACACGGGCGGGGCGGATCGCGCAAGTACCCGGCGGTTCAGACCGCCGAAACGGTGACGATCCGGGCCGTGTCGCCCCAACTCCAGGCACGCCGCAGCGGCCGGAAGTGACCCACACCACACCCTTGTGCCCCTTTTGCCACTTTGGGAATCAGGGGGAAGTGACACAGATCCGGGTTACCCCTCGGTAGAGATGACGTTTGTCGCACCGAGGTACACGATGGGGAGCGGCGCAGACAGACCGAGAACCCGGGAAAGAACAGCAAAAGCAGCCCTCTGACAGGTAAGGACCAGCGTGGCTTCCGGATCCGATCGAAACCCGATCATCATTGGCGGCCTTCCGAGTCAGGTTCCTGACTTCGATCCCGAAGAGACCAAGGAGTGGCTCGACTCCCTGGACGCGGCCATCGACGAGCGCGGCCGGGAGCGTGCCCGGTACCTCATGCTCCGGCTGATCGAGCGGGCCCGCGAGAAGCGCGTGGCCGTGCCCGAGATGCGCAGCTCGGACTACGTCAACACCATCCCCACCCGGGCCGAACCGTTCTTCCCCGGCAACGAGGAGATCGAGCGCAGGATCCTCAACGCGACCCGCTGGAACGCGGCCGTGATGGTCTCGCGGGCCCAGCGGCCGGGCATCGGCGTCGGCGGCCACATCGCCACCTTCGCCTCCTCCGCCTCGCTCTACGACGTCGGCTTCAACCACTTCTTCCGGGGCAAGGACGAGGGGGACGGCGGCGACCAGGTCTTCTTCCAGGGCCACGCCTCCCCCGGCATCTACGCCCGCGCCTACCTGCTGGACCGCCTCAGCGAGCGCAACCTGGACGCGTTCCGCCAGGAGAAGTCCAGGGCGCCCTACGGACTGTCCTCGTACCCGCATCCGCGGCTGATGCCAAACTTCTGGGAGTTCCCGACCGTGTCGATGGGCCTCGGCCCGATCGGCGCGATCTTCCAGGCCCGGATGAACCGCTACATGCACGCGCGCGGGATCGCCGACACCTCCAGGTCGCACGTGTGGGCGTTCCTCGGCGACGGCGAGATGGACGAGCCGGAGTCGCTGGGCCAGCTGACCATCGCCGCCCGCGAGGGCCTGGACAACCTGACCTTCGTGGTCAACTGCAACCTTCAGCGGCTCGACGGCCCGGTGCGCGGCAACGGCAAGGTCATCCAGGAGCTGGAGTCGGTCTTCCGGGGCGCCGGCTGGAACGTGATCAAGCTGATCTGGGACCGGACCTGGGACCCGCTGCTCGCCCAGGACCGCGACGGGATCCTGGTCAACAAGATGAACACGACTCCGGACGGCCAGTTCCAGACGTACGCCACCGAGTCGGGCGGGTACATCCGCAACCACTTCTTCGGCGACGACCAGCGGCTGCGCGCCATGGTCGAGCACATGACCGACGATCAGATCCTGCACCTGGGCCGCGGCGGTCACGACCACCGGAAGATCTACGCCGCGTTCAAGGCCGCCGTCGAGCACCGGGACCAGCCCACGGTCATCCTCGCCAAGACCGTCAAGGGCTGGACGCTGGGCCCGAACTTCGAGGGCCGCAACGCCACGCACCAGATGAAGAAGCTGACGGTCGCCGACCTCAAGGGCTTCCGCGACCGGCTGCACCTGCCGATCTCCGACCAGGAGCTGGAGTCCGGCCTGCCGCCGTACTACCACCCGGGCCGCGACTCGGAGGAGATCCAGTACATGCACGACCGGCGCAGGGGGCTCGGCGGGTACGTGCCGACCCGGGTGGTGCGCGCCAGGCCGCTGGTCCTGCCGGACGACAAGACCTACGCGACCGTGAAGAAGGGCTCCGGCCAGCAGTCGATCGCCACGACCATGGCGTTCGTGCGACTGCTGAAGGACCTGATGCGGGACAAGGAGATCGGCAGGCGTTTCGTGCTGATCGCGCCGGACGAGTACCGCACGTTCGGCATGGACTCGTTCTTCCCGAGCGCGAAGATCTACAACCCGCTCGGCCAGCAGTACGAGTCCGTCGACCGTGACCTGCTGCTCGCCTACAAGGAGTCGCCCACCGGACAGATGCTGCACGACGGCATCTCCGAGGCGGGCTGCACGGCCTCCCTGATCGCGGCCGGCTCGGCCTACGCGACCCACGGCGAGCCGCTCATCCCGGTCTACGTCTTCTACTCGATGTTCGGCTTCCAGCGCACCGGCGACCAGTTCTGGCAGATGGCCGACCAGCTGGCGCGCGGTTTCGTCCTGGGCGCGACCGCCGGACGCACGACCCTGACCGGTGAGGGACTCCAGCACGCGGACGGCCACTCGCAGCTGCTGGCCTCGACGAACCCCGGCTGCGTCGCGTACGACCCGGCCTACGGGTACGAGATCGCGTACATCGTGCAGGACGGCCTGCGCCGGATGTACGGCCCCGACAGCGAGGACGTCTTCTACTACCTCACCGTCTACAACGAGCCGATCCAGCATCCGGCGGAGCCCGCGGACGTCGACGTGGACGGCATCCTCAAGGGCATCCACCGGATCGCCTCGGGCAGCGCGGGCACGGTCCCGGCGCAGATCATCGCGTCGGGCGTGGCGGTGCCCTGGGCCCTGGAGGCACAGCGGATGCTGGCCGAGGAGTGGAACGTGCGCGCCGACGTGTGGTCGGCGACCTCCTTCAACGAACTGCGGCGCGAGGCCGTGGAGGTCGAGCGGCACAACCTGCTGCACCCGGAGGAGGAGCAGCGGGTGCCGTATGTGACACGGAAGCTGAGCACCGCCGAGGGGCCGTTCGTGGCGGTTTCCGACTGGATGCGTTCGGTTCCGGACCAGATCTCCCGTTGGGTGCCGGGGACCTACCAGTCGCTGGGCGCGGACGGGTTCGGGTTCGCCGACACCCGTGGCGCGGCCCGCCGGTTCTTCCACATCGACGCGCCGTCGATCGTGGTCGCGGTGCTGACCGAGCTGGCGCGCGAGGGCAGGGTCGACCGCTCGGTCCTGAAGCAGGCCGTCGACCGGTACCAGTTGCTCGACGTGGCGGCGGCGGATCCGGGGACGGCCGGGGGCGACGCGTGACTCCGTGCGCCTGAGCGCGCGTGAGGGCGGCGGGACCCATCGGTCCCGCCGCCCTTACGCGTTCTTTACGATGCGCTCATGGAGGAACAATCGGGACAGGTCCGCTGGGAGCAGCGCACCCAGCGGCCGCTGCTGGCCCTCGCCGTGGTGTTCGCCCTCGCCTATGCCGTGCCGATCGTGGACAGTTCGGCCGGACGCACGCTGACGATCGCGTGCACGGTGACCGAGTGGACGGTGTGGGGGGCGTTCGCCGCGGACTATCTGGTGCGCCTGGCGATGTCCGGGCACCGCCGGGAGTTCGTCCGCACGCACTGGCTGGACCTGGGCGCGGTGGTGCTGCCGATCCTCCAGCCGCTGCGGCTGCTGCGGCTGGTGGCGACCTTGATGCTGGTGGGCCGGCGGGCGCGGATGGCCTCCCAGATCCGGCTGACGACCTATGTGGGCGGGGCGGTCGTCGGGCTGCTGATGTTCGGCTCGCTGGCCGTGCTGTCGGTGGAGCGGGACTCGCCCAACGGGAACATCCGCACGCTGGGTGACGCCGTGTGGTGGTCCTTCACGACGATGACGACTGTCGGGTACGGGGACCACGCGCCGACCACCGGGATGGGCCGGGTGCTGGCCGTCGGGCTGATGCTGTCCGGGATCGCCCTGCTGGGTGTGGTCACCGCGAACATCGCCGCGTGGTTCATCGCCCGGTTCGAGAAGGACGACGTGGAGGAGCGGCGCCAGACGGAGGCGATCGAGCGGTTGACCGAGGAGGTGCGGGCCCTGCGCGCGGAGGTGGCGGCACTGTCGTCCCGGGCGGGGGCCGTACGGGAGCCGGTGGGCGGCGAACAGACGCGCTGAGCCGCGGGCGGGGACCGGCGGTGCACCGGAGGGGTGGGTGCGCACCCGGGTTCGCGGGGTGCCGCCGTGCCCGCCCTCCGGCGCGTCCGGTCTCGCCGCGGCGCGGCTACAGTCCGCCGCCCGCGAGCCACAGGATCGCCATGAGGGTGTCTATGGCACCCAGCACCAGGGCGACCAGGGCCGGGGTCGGCCGGGCACCGGACCAGGTGCGTCCCATGGCGAGCCAGCCGCAGACGACCGCCGCGGGACCGAGGAGGATCCCCAGGGCGAAGAAGCCCGCGATCGCGCAGACGACTCCGATGATTGCCAGGGTCGCGCGGTCCGTCCCGGTCCGCAGCCCCATCCGGCCGCGCGAGCGGGGGTATCCGCGTGTTCGCTGTCCGAAGCCCGCCATCATCAACTCCCAGAACCCCGGGATCAGTTGAATGTGCATCGGGGTTCGGAGGTGCGGGTACCCCCGATCGGGCCGCCAAGTCATCGGCCCGCGGGCCGTCGAGTCGACGGCCCGCGGGCCTCGGCGCGCTGCCCCCCTCCGGCAGCGCGCCGCAGCCCGGCCGTCCTCTTTGCCGTACGGACATGCCTGTGGAACATGCCGTACCGGAGGACTTGACCCACTGTTACGTGCGACGCGTGCCGGCGGACAGGATTCTCCGGCGTTGTCACCCTCATAGGGGAATTACGGTGAAAACGCCGTCAGACTCCCGTCAGATGTGAGCGCCTCCCATACCCGCTTCGGCGTTCTCGCCGCGCTTGGTGAGGAAGGCGACGAAGACCGCCACCACCGCGACACCGGCGGCGACGAGGGACGCCAGGCTCATACCGGAGATGAAGGTGTCGTGCGCGACATCCGTGATCTTCGCGACGATCGCCGCCGGGGTGCCCGGGGCCACCGGCGCCACACCGACCTGGACCGCCTCGGCGGCCTGGTCCAGCTGGGCGGGGGTGAGCGGCGGCAGACCGGCGGCCTTCCAGTTGCCGGCGAGGTCGCTGTCCACCTTCGACGCCATGACCGCACCGAGGACGGCGGTGCCGAGGCTGCCGCCGATCTGCATCGCGGCCTGCTGGAGACCGCCGACGACACCGGAGAGCTCCATCGGGGCGTTGCCGACGATGACCTCCGTGGCGCCGACCATGACCGGCGCGAGGCCGAAGCCCAGCAGGGCGAACCAGAGCGACATGATGCCGCTGCCGGTGTCCGTCTCCAGCGTGGACATGCCGTACATGGCGATCGCGGTGGCCGCCATGCCGCCGGCCAGCGGGATCCGCGGGCCCAGCTTGGTGATCGCAAGGCCGGCCAGCGGCGAGCCTACGATCATCATGCCGGTCAGCGGCAGCAGGTGCAGGCCGGCGTCGATCGGGCTCATGCCGTGCACGTTCTGGAGGTAGAACGTCACGAAGAACAGGCCGCCCATGAACGCGATGGCCATCAGGACCATCAGGACCACGCCCGCCGACAGCGGGACCGAGCGGAACAGCGCCAGCGGGATGAGGGGCTCCGCGACCTTCGTCTCCCAGAAGGCGAACGCCGCGAAGAGCACGGCCGAGCCGCCGATGAAGGCCCAGGTCAGGCCGTCGCCCCAGCCCCACGTCGGAGCCTTGATGAGCGCCCAGACCAGGCAGAACATCGCGCCGGAGAGCAGCGCGATGCCCAGCAGGTCGAAGGAGCGCGGGGCGTTCTCGGCCCGGTGGTCGAGCAGGATCAGGGCGCCCAGCACGAGCGCGACGACGCCGACCGGCACGTTGATGAAGAACACCGACTGCCAGCTGACGTGCTCGACCAGCACGCCGCCGAGGATCGGGCCGCCGGCGGTGGAGGCGCCGATGACCATGCCCCAGATGCCGATGGCCATGTTGAGCTTCTCGGCCGGGAAGGTGGCCCGCAGCAGGCCCAGCGCGGCCGGCATCAGCAGCGCGCCGAACAGACCCTGGAAGACGCGGAAGGTGACGACGAGCGCGATGCTGTCGGACAGGCCGATGGCGCCCGAGGCGGCGGCGAAGCCGACGACGCCGATGAGGAAGGTCTGCCGGTGGCCGAAGCGGTCGCCGAGCTTGCCCGCGGTGATCAGGGAGACCGCGAGGGCGAGGAAGTAGCCGTTGGTGATCCACTGGACCTGGGCGAAGGTGGCGCCGAGGTCCTTCTGGATCGCCGGGTTGGCGATGGCCACGATGGTGCCGTCGAGGGCCACCATCATGACGCCGACGGCGACGGTTATGAGGGTGAGCCACGGGTGCCCGCGCAGTCCGGCGGCCTCCGGGGCCGGACCGGACGGGGTGGCGGCCGGTGCCTTGTCCCCCGGCCCCGTCGTGTCGATGGTGGTCTGACTAGTCATGCCTTCGAGGCTAGTGACAGCCACTGACAATTGACAAACCAGTTCACAAGTCGGTAACTGTCACGCCGCGTCCCGAACAGGCAGGAGAGACCCCATGGACACCGCACCACCGCCCGGACTGCGCGAGCGCAAGAAGCAGCGCACCCGGGAGGCGCTGCTGCGGGCCGCCCTCGACCTGTTCACCGGCCGCGGTTACGAACAGACCACCGTCGACGACATCGCCGAGGCCGCCGAGGTCTCGCAGCGCACCTTCTTCCGCTACTTCGCCGGCAAGGAGGACGCGGCGTTCGCCGTCCAGGAGACGGCGGAGGCGCACTTCGTCGCGTCGGTGGCGGCGCGGCCGCCGAGGGAGGCTCCCATGGAGGCCCTGCGCAACGCGCTGCTGGAGGACTGGGACCGGCTCAGCGAGGTGATCGAGGCCGTCGTACCGGTCGAGCTGTACGTACGGATGTACCGGACCATCGAGTCGACGCCCGCTCTGCTCGCCGCCCATCTGCGCCGCTCCGCGGAGACGGAGGAGCGCATCGCGCGCGTGCTGGCCGAGCGCGAGGGACTCGACCTGGACACCGATCCGCGGCCCCGCCTCGCGGTGGCCGTCTTCGGCGGGGTGATCCGGGTGACGGAACGCCAGTGGAGCACGGGCGAGGACTTCAGCCCGCGGGCGATCCGGGAGCTGACGGCCCGCTACCTCGACCAGGTCGGCGTGGCACTCACCGGACACTGGCGAACCCCCGCAGACCTCACCTGAGAACCGGGCCGCGACCGTGCTCCGGTGGCACCCGAGGGCCCCTGCGAGCATCGTCACCGCCATCGAAACGTGATCCCTGTCACTCGGTTAACGCGTGGCCCTCTCGTTCTCCTAGTGTGTCCTCCCAGTGACTTCCTTCGGCTCCTCCCCGCAACTCAACGTCTGGCGCGCGCTGCTCGCACTGGCCGTCGTGTTCGTGATGCTGGCGACCACCGGCTGGACGGCTCTGCGCCAGCAGCGGGAGGCGACCGCCCTCCAGGCCTCCCTGACGGCCTGGGAGCACGGCCGCGTCGGCGGACACCGGCTGCCCGACCCGCACACGGCGCCCGCCCGGCTGTCCCGGTTCTTCGCCTCGCTCACCCCGCGCGAGCGCAACGAGCTCGCGACCCGCTACCCGCTCGCGGTCGGCAACATGAACGGCGCCCCGGTCCGGCTGCGTTACCGCGCCAACCGGGTCGCGCTCGGGCAGGCCCGCGAGGTCGAGCGGGCGCGCATGCACGACAGCCGGCTCAGCCCGGCGGGTCAGCAGGAGGCGGGGCGCAGGATGCACCGCTTCGAGTCGATGATGAGCGGCGGCCGCCAGATCCTCGCCTTCGACCCGGAGAGCTCCGGCCGCGCCGCCGAGGTGTTCGGGGATCTCGCCAGGGCCGAGCGGATCTCGGTCGTCGTCCCCGGTGTCGACACCGACCTGCTCACCTTCCAGCGCACCAACCGCAGGTACTCGGCGCCCGTCGGCATGGCCAAGTCCCTCCACCGCGCCGAGCGGTCCGTGCGCCCCGCGGTCCGTACCGCGGTGATCGCCTGGGCCGACTACACGGCCCCCGCCGGACTCGGCATCGACTCGGCCACCGCGATGCGCGCCGAGGACGGCGCCGTCCGGCTGAACGCGCTGCTGCGCGCGCTGCCCGGCACCACGCCGGTCGCCATGTTCTGTCACAGCTACGGCTCCGTGCTGTGCGGGGTCGCCGCGCGCGACATGCCCCGCCGGGTGGTCGACATAGCCGTGGCCGCCAGCCCCGGGATGCGGGTGCCGAGCGTCGCCCACCTGGGCACCTCCGCCCGGGTGTGGGCGATGCGGGACGCGAGCGACTGGGTGCAGGACGTACCGCACCTGGAGGTCGGGGGCCTCGGCCACGGCGCCGACCCGGTCTCCCCCGCGTTCGGCGCCCGGGTGCTGTCGGCGCATGACGCACAGGGGCACAGCGGCTATTTCGAGCCGGGCACGGACAGCCTGCGCAACCTCGCCGACATCGGCACGGGCGCGTACGGGGCGGTGCGGTGCGCCCAGCAGGACAAGGGGTGCCGGGCGGGCCTGCCCGGCAAGGCAGCGGCAGAACGCGCGTAGAGACGTAGAAATCGCGGTCTGCCCGGGGAGGCGACGGAGGAGCTCGTGCCGCATACGATGAGCCGCATGGGTGACGTACTGGCCGGATTTCATGCCGCCTGGGAGTTCGAGTCCGACTCCGTGCTCATCCGCTACGAACGGGGGATCCGCACACCGAAGCTCTTCCAGGCGCTGGGCGAACGGCGCGTCCCGCTCGCGGCGATCGAGGCGGTGACCCTCACTCCCGGCAAGCGCGGCACGGTCGTCCTGCGGGCCGAGCCCCGGCCGGGCGCCGACCCGTTGATGGAGGCGGCCGACGGGCAGCTCAAGGAGGGCGCCGACCCCTACCGGCTGGTACTGCCGGCCGAGCGCGCGACGCTCGCCGAGTACTACGCCGACGAACTGCGCGCCCTGCTGACCGAGTCCGGCCCGGCCGAGCGCCATCTGGTGCCCGCGCCCGAGGCGCCCCGGCAGTTCAAGGCGTACGACGCGAAGGCGTCCTTCGACGGCCGGACGGTGGCCTTCCGCTGGTTCTGGACGGGCGCGTCCTCGGCGAAGTGGAAGGCCGGCGACCAGAGTTTCCCGGTCACCGGCCTCGCCGGGGTCGAGTGGCGCTCCCCCGAGGTCTTCGAGGGGCATCTGCGGCTGCTGCTGCGGGACCCGGCCGAGCAGCAGGCCGCGCAGGCCGACCAGGACCCGGCCGCGGTGGTGTTCGGCCTGGGGTACGGACCGGTGCACGAGTCGCTGCCGTTCGCCGCGGCCGTGCTGGCCGCGGTGCGGGCCGGCGGGCCGGCGGCCGCGCCTGCCGTACCCGCGGCCGCGCTCGGCGTCCCGGCGCCGCGCCGTGACCCCGCCGACATCGCCGAACGGATCCGTCATCTCGGCGAGCTGCACCGGGCCGGGCTGCTGACGGACGAGGAGTTCTCGGTGAAGAAGGCGGAGCTGCTCGCGGAGTTCTGACGCCCCGGGGACCGGCTACTCGCGCCCGGCGGAGGAGAACGACATGTCCGGGTACCGGGTGCCCGCCACCTGGCCGGCGATGGGCTCCAGCAGGGCCAGCTCCTGCTCCGTCAGGACGACCCGGGTCGCCGCCACGTTCTCCTCCACCCTGCGGCGTCTGGTCGTACCCGGGATCTGCACGACCGGCAGACCGTGCACCGCCGAACGCTGCTGCACCCAGGCCAGGGCGATCTGCGCGAGGGAGACGCCATGGGCCTCGGCGACCGTGCGCAGCGGCTCCAGGAGGGCCGCGTTCGCCACCGCGTTCTCCCCGCTGAAGCGGGGCATCGTACGGCGGACGTCGTCGTCGGACAGCTCCTTGGCCGCGTCGGCGAACGTCCCGGTGAGGAAGCCGCGGCCGAGCGGCGAGTAGGGCACCAGGGCCACGCCCAGCTCGGCGGCGGCCGGCACCACCCGGGCCTCGATGTCCCGGCTGAACAGCGACCACTCCGACTGCACCGCGGCGATGGGGTGCACGGCCTGCGCGGCGCGCAGCTCGTCGGCCGTGACCTCGCTCAGACCGAGGTGGCGCACCTTGCCCGCGCTCACCAGCTCGGCCATCGCGCCGACGGTCTCCTCGATCGGCACGTTCACATCGCGCCGGTGCATGTAGTAGAGGTCGATGACATCGACGCCGAGACGCCCGAGACTGCCCTCCGCGGCCTGGCGGACGTATGCCGCATCGCCCCGGACGATCCGCCTGCTGCGGTCCTCGGGCGGCACCCGGACGCCGAACTTGGTCGCGATCACGACCTCGTCCCGGTGCGCCTCGAAGAACGGCGCGAGGAACCGCTCGTTGTCCCCGTCGCCGTAACCCTCGGCGGTGTCGTAGAGAGTGACGCCCAGTTCCAGTGCACGCTCCAGGGCGGCGCGCGACTCCTTCACGTCGGGTGCGCCGTACGCCCAGCTCATGCCCATGCAGCCGAGTCCCTGGACGCCGACCTCGGGACCGCTCCCGCCGAGCCGCACGGTCCGTATCCTGCCGTCCGTCATCCTGCGCGCTCCGTTTCGCGGACGCCTCCGGCGTCCGTATAGAAGTTGATCTTCCGGTCGAGCACGGCGAGCGTGTCCCGCAGTTCGGCGATCCGGGCCCGGACGTCCCGCCGGGTCGCCTCCAGGAGGTCGCGCCGCTCGCCGTAGGTGCTCTCGCCCTCGCGCACCAGCTCCGCGTACCGGACCATGTCGGCGACCGGCATGCCGGTCAGCCGCAGCTTGCCGACGAGGTCGAGCCAGTCCAGGTCCCGGTTGCTGTAGCGGCGCTGGCCGGTGTGCGAACGGTCGATGTGCGACATCAGACCGATCCGCTCGTACCAGCGCAGGGTGTGTGCGGTCAGACCGGTGAACGCGACGACCTCGCTGATCGTGTAGCGGTCCCGGCCGTCGGGGCGTGGATACCGGCTGGGCGGCGGGGTGGAGCAGATGTCCGTGGGGGCAGGAGCTTGTTCGGTGGCCGCGGGCGTGGTGTGCATCACCGTCATGACCCCCAAGCTATGACCTTCGAGTGCACTCCAGGCAAACGGAAAGGCCGGAAAACAAGGAGCATGGCGTGATCACGCCGACCGGCGTGCCGTGCATGGGTCTCGTGCGCCGTGCCAAGCCCGACCCCTTGACGGAGCTGCTCCCGTGAGCCGCTTAGGCTCTGGACCATGCCCCTGAACAGCTTGGCAATGATCGAGAACTGGCCGGTTCCCACCGCTGCGGCGGGTGTCGTACGGGCCGACGGCACGGTCCTGGGGACCCATGGACCCGCCGGGCGGCGTTTCCCGCTGGCCTCGGTCACCAAGCCGCTCGCCGCCTACGCCGCGCTCGTCGCGTACGAGGAGGGGGCGATCGAGTTCGACGAGCCGGCCGGCCCCGCGGGCTCGACGGTCCGTCATCTGCTCGCCCACACCTCGGGGCTGGCGTTCGACGAGCACCGGGTGATGTCGGCGCCCGGGGAGCGGCGGCTGTACTCCAACGCGGGCTTCGAGGTGCTCGGGGAGCACATCGCCAAGGCGACGGACATCCCGTTCGCCGAGTATCTGCACCAGGCGGTGCTGGAGCCGCTCGGCATGACGGACACCAGCCTCGACGGCTCCCCGGCGAAGGACGGGGTGTCGACGGTGACGGACCTGCTGCGGTTCGCCGCGGAGGTGCAGGCGCCGCGGCTGCTCGACCCGCGGACCGTCGCCGAGGCGATGACCGTGCAGTACCCGGGCACGAAGGGCGTCGTGCCGGGCTACGGCCACCAGAACCCCAACGACTGGGGCCTCGGCTTCGAGATCCGGAACACCAAGTCGCCGCACTGGACGGGCGCTTCGTCCTCGCCGCGGACGTTCGGGCACTTCGGGCAGTCGGGGACGTTCCTGTGGATCGACCCGGACGCGCGGCTCGCGTGCACCGCCCTGGCCGACCGCGCCTTCGGGCCCTGGGCCGTCGAGGCGTGGCCGCCCTTCACCGACGCGGTGCTCGCCGAACTCGCCCGCTGACCCGCGGGGTCCGGCCGGGAGGCAGGGCGGCGGGCCGCCCGGTCAGGCCGCCGCCATCTCCCACAGCAGCAGCTCCGCCGCCGTCACCCCCACCGCCTCCAGGTCCTTCGCGTCGGTGATCCGCGCCGCGTCCCCCGCCGCCAGCTCCGCGCCGTCCAGCCGCACCGCGCCGCGTACGACATGGACGTACACATGGGCCGCGTCCGGTACCGCCGTCCGCTCCCCCGCCACCAGCCGCCGTACGTGCAGCATCGCGGCCGCCTCCGGGACCGCGTAGGGGGTGGAGTCGGCGATGCCCCGGACGATCTCGTAGACCGGATCACCGCCCGGTTCGCGCGGGGCCAGCCACATCTGGACGAAGGTCAGCGGGACGGCGGCGTCGTTGCGCTCCACGTGCCGGACACCGGAGGCCGCGCTCAGGCGCTGGACGTCCCCGGCGCGCACCACCATCTCGCGGCCGAGGGAGTCGCGGTGGGTCAGCTCGCCCTCGACCACCCACGTCACGATCTCCGTATGACTGTGCGGGTGCTCGTCGAAGCCGGCGCCCGGGGCGAGGCGCTCCTCGTTGCAGGCGATCACCGCGCCGAAGCGGAGGTTGCCGGGGTCGTAGTGGGGGCCGAAGGAGAAGGCGTGCCGGGAGTCGATCCCGGCCCGCGGATCCCCTCCGCGGTAGCGCTCGCCTGCGCGCCGTACGTCCATCACGACCACCACGGTAGCCCCGCGGGGGACCCGCCGCGGACCGCGCGCGCGACCCGGCGGCACACGTCGGCGTCCCGATAAGGCAGTCTTGTCCCGTGCCCGAACCCGAAACCAGCAAGTCCCCCAGCGCAGCGCACGACGTCCAGACGCACGCCGCGACCCTGAAGCGGCTGGAGAAGTCCGCCGGGACCCTCGCCGTCCAGGCCATCGCCCGGATGGACGAGACGCTGCCGTGGTACCGGGCCATGCCCCCGGAGAACCGCTCCTGGATCGGGCTCGTCGCGCAGGCCGGTATCGCCGCCTTCACCGAGTGGTTCCGGCATCCCGACGCCCCCCAGGCCATCTCCACCGACGTGTTCGGCACCGCGCCGCGCGAGCTGACCCGGGCCATCACCCTGCGCCAGACCGTCGAGATGGTGCGCACCACCATCGAGGTCATGGAGAGCGCGATCGACGAGGTCGCGGCCCCGGGGGACGAGCGCGTGCTGCGCGAGGCGCTGCTCGTCTACGCCCGCGAGATCGCCTTCGCCA
The DNA here is from genome assembly GCF_040296125.1 of Streptomyces sp. NPDC002265. Taxonomy (NCBI): domain Bacteria; kingdom Bacillati; phylum Actinomycetota; class Actinomycetes; order Kitasatosporales; family Streptomycetaceae; genus Streptomyces; species Streptomyces sp. NPDC002265. Next base: position 23,711 of record NZ_JBEOWS010000027.1, read on the forward strand.
CCGCCCAGGTCTACGCCCAGGCCGCCGAGGCACGCGGTGCCTGGGACGCGCGGCTGGAGTCGCTCGTCGTCAACGCCGTGCTCAGCGGGGAGGCCGACGAGGGCGCGGTGAGCAGGGCCGCCGCGCTGGGCTGGAACGCGCCGGAGCATGTGTGCGTGGTGCTGGGGACCGCCCCGGACGGCGACTCCGAACTGACCGTGGAGGCCATCCGGCGGGCCGCCCGGCACGCCAAGCTCCAGGTGCTCACCGGGGTGCTGGGCAGCCGGCTCGTGGTGATCGCCGGTGGCAGCGACAACCCCCTCGCGGTGGCCAAGTCGCTGATCGGGCCGTTCGCCCAGGGGCCGGTCGTGGCCGGTCCCGTCGTCCCCGACCTGCTGGCCGGAACCCGGTCCGCGCAGGCCGCCGCGGCGGGGCTGAAGGCGTGTTCCGCCTGGCAGGACGCCCCGCGTCCGGTGCTGGCGGACGATCTGCTCCCGGAGCGCGCGATCGCCGGCGACCCCGGCGCGCGCGAGCAGCTGGTGGAGGAGATCTACAGACCGCTGGAGGAGGCCGGCTCCGCGCTGCTGGAGACGCTCAGTGTCTATCTGGAGCAGGCGAGCAGCCTGGAGGGTGCCGCCCGGATGCTGTTCGTGCACCCCAACACCGTGCGCTACCGGCTCCGACGTGTGACGGACGTCACCGGCTGGTCGCCATCCGATGTACGATCCGCGTTCACACTGCGGATCGCGCTGATCCTGGGGCGTCTGGTCGATGGAGATCCCCAGACCTAGGTTTGTCGAAGGCCTACAAAACCCCCTGCTGTTCTTCGTCCCTGTCCCCACGGGCGGCCGTGGCCGTCCCCAAGAGAGAGTGTGAGAGTGCTCGTACTCGTCGCTCCCGGCCAGGGCGCTCAGACGCCCGGCTTCCTGACCCCCTGGCTCGAACTGCCCGGATTCGCCGACCGCCTCGCCGCGTGGTCGGACGCCATCGGGCTGGACCTCGCCCACTACGGCACGCAGGCCGACGCGGACGCGATCCGGGACACGGCTGTCGCGCAGCCGCTCCTGGTCGCCGCCGGACTGCTGTCCGCCTCGGCACTGGGTGCCGTCACGGACATCGCCCCGGGCGCGGTCGCGGGCCACAGCGTCGGCGAGATCACCGCCGCGGCCTTCGCGGGCGTCCTCGACGACACCACCGCGCTGAGCCTCGTGCGCAAGCGCGGCCTGGCCATGGCCGAGGCCGCCGCGATCACCGAGACCGGCATGTCGGCGCTGCTCGGCGGCGACCCCGAGGTGACCGTCCCGCATCTGGAGAAGCTGGGCCTGACCGCGGCCAACGTCAACGGCGCGGGCCAGATCGTGGCCGCGGGCACGCTGGAGCAGCTCGCGGCGCTGGAGGCGGACAAGCCCGAGGGCGTACGCCGGGTCGTCGCGCTGAAGGTGGCCGGCGCCTTCCACACGCACCACATGGGACCCGCGGTCGAGAAGCTGGCCGAGGCCGCGAAGGAGCTCGTGCCCGCCGACCCGAAGGTCGTGTACGTCTCCAACAAGGACGGACGGACCGTCGCCACCGGCGACGAGGTCGTCGCCCGGCTGGTCGGCCAGGTCGCCAACCCGGTCCGCTGGGACCTGTGCATGGAGACCTTCAAGGAGCTCGGCGCGACCGCGCTGATCGAGGTGTGCCCCGGCGGCACGCTGACCGGTCTGGCCAAGCGCGCGCTGCCCGGCGTCACGACGCTGGCCCTGAAGACCCCCGACGACCTGGACGCGGCTCGCGAACTCATCGCCGAGCATGCCTGACGACCCGAGGAGCCGACCGATCATGTCGAAGATCAAGCCCAGCAAGGGCGCCCCGTACGCGCGCATCCTCGGCGTGGGCGGCTACCGTCCCACCCGGATCGTGCCGAACGAGGTGATCCTCGAGACGATCGACTCGTCCGACGAGTGGATCCGCTCGCGCTCCGGCATCGAGACGCGGCACTGGGCGAGCGACGAGGAGACCGTCGCCGCGATGTCCGTCGAGGCCTCCGGCAAGGCGATCGCCGACGCCGGGATCTCCGCCGAGCAGATCGGCGCCGTCGTCGTCTCGACCGTCTCGCACTTCAAGCAGACCCCGGCCGTCGCCACCGAGATCGCCCACAAGCTGGGCACCGCCAAGGCCGCCGCCTTCGACATCTCGGCCGGCTGCGCGGGCTTCGGCTACGGCCTGACCCTCGCCAAGGGCATGATCGTCGAGGGTTCGGCGGAGTACGTCCTGGTCATCGGGGTCGAGCGGCTGTCCGACCTGACCGATCTGGAGGACCGGGCCACCGCCTTCCTGTTCGGTGACGGCGCGGGCGCGGTCGTCGTGGGCCCCTCCAAGGAGCCGGCCATCGGCCCGACCGTCTGGGGCTCGGAGGGCGACAAGTCCGAGACCATCAAGCAGACCGTGCCGTGGACGGACTACCGCACCGGCGAGGTCGAGAAGTTCCCCGCGATCACCCAGGAAGGCCAGGCGGTGTTCCGCTGGGCCGTGTTCGAGATGGCCAAGGTCGCCCAGCAGGCGCTGGAGGCCGCCGGGATCACCTCGGACGAACTGGACGTCTTCATCCCGCATCAGGCCAACGAGCGGATCATCGACTCGATGGTGAAGACACTCAAGCTGCCGGAGACCGTCACCGTCGCCCGGGACGTGCGCACCACCGGCAACACCTCGGCCGCCTCGATCCCGCTCGCGATGGAGCGGCTCCTGGCGACCGGCGAGGCGAAGAGCGGCGACACCGCGCTCGTCATCGGCTTCGGGGCGGGTCTCGTGTACGCCGCGACGGTCGTTACCCTCCCCTAGGCACTCCGTGCCGGATCATGCATCCGGGACGGGAAACGCAACACCCGCCGCGCACGCGGTGGGAGCCACACCCTCTGGAACATCTACGAAGGAGCGCCGACATGGCCGCCACTCAGGAAGAGATCGTCGCCGGTCTCGCGGAGATCGTGAACGAGATCGCCGGGATCCCGGTTGAGGACGTCCAGCTGGACAAGTCCTTCACCGACGACCTGGACGTCGACTCGCTGTCCATGGTCGAGGTCGTCGTCGCCGCCGAAGAGCGCTTCGACGTCAAGATCCCGGACGAGGACGTCAAGAACCTCAAGACCGTCGGTGACGCGACCGAATACATCCTCAAGCACCAGGCCTGAGCAACCCCTTAGGCCGGGAGCTGCCGGCCCCGCCACCCGGCGGTGGCGCCGCTGAATCCTCGTATCCGTTGGAGAAAGAATTCCCGTGAGCCCGACCAATCGCACCGTGGTCGTCACCGGTATCGGCGCAACCACACCGCTGGGTGGCGACGCAGCCTCTACCTGGGAGGGCCTGATCGCCGGTCGTTCCGGCGTCAAGCCCCTCGACAAGGAGTGGGCGGCCGACCAGGCCGTCCGTATCGCGGCCCCGGTCGCCGTGGAGCCCACCGAGGTCATCCCGCGGCCGCAGGCCCGCCGTCTCGACCGTTCGGCGCAGTTCGCGCTGATCGCGGCCCTGGAGGCCTGGGCCGACGCCGGCTTCACCGGCCGTGCCGGTGAGGACGGCGCGGTCGACCCCGACCGTCTCGGAGCCGTCATCGCCTCCGGCATCGGCGGTGTGACGACCCTCCTCGACCAGTACGACGTGCTCAAGGAGAAGGGCGTCCGCCGCGTCTCCCCGCACACCGTGCCGATGCTCATGCCGAACGGCCCGTCCGCCAACGTGGGTCTGCTCGTGGGCGCCCGCGCGGGTGTGCACACGCCGGTCTCCGCCTGCGCGTCGGGCGCCGAGGCCATCGGCTACGCCATCGAGATGATCCGTACCGGCCGTGCCGACGTCGTCGTCGCCGGTGGCACGGAGGCGGCGATCCACCCGCTGCCCATCGCCGCGTTCGGCAACATGATGGCGATGTCCAAGAACAACGACGACCCGCAGGGCGCCTCGCGTCCCTACGACGTCGACCGCGACGGCTTCGTCCTCGGCGAGGGCGCCGGCGTGATCGTCCTGGAGTCCGCCGAGCACGCCGCCAAGCGCGGTGCGCGGGTGTACGCGGAGGCGGTCGGCCAGGGCATCTCCGCCGACGGCCACGACATCGTGCAGCCGGAGCCGGAGGGCCGCGGCATCTCGCACGCCCTCCAGCACCTGCTGGACAGCACGGACCTGGACCCGGCGGAGATCGTGCACGTGAACGCGCACGCCACCTCCACGCCGGCCGGTGACATCGCCGAGCTGAAGGCGCTGCGCAAGGTCTTCGGCGACGACACGGACCACATGGCCGTCTCGGCGACCAAGTCGATGACCGGTCACCTGCTCGGTGGCGCGGGCGGCGTCGAGTCCGTCGCGGCCATCCTCGCCCTGTACCACCGGGTGGCGCCGCCGACCATCAACGTGGAGAACCTCGACCCGGAGGCGGAGGCCAACGCCGACATCGTCCGCGGCGAGGCGCGCAAGCTCCCCGTCGACGGCCGGATCGCCGCGCTGAACGACTCGTTCGGCTTCGGCGGCCACAACGTGGTGCTGGCGTTCCGCACGGTCTGAACCCACCGTCCTCGGCGCTGACTTCGAGGACCCCCGACGGCCCGTCCCCCGCGCTCCCGCGCGGGCGGCGGGCCGCGGTCCGTTCCGGGGCAGGCCGGCTCGGAAAGCCACGGGAGCCCACGGGAGGCAGCAGGACGCGTACGCCACGGACTCCGCGCGGGCGCCGTCCGACGGACCCGCGACCGGCCCGCGTACGGCGTGCACGACGGACGTACGTGACGACGTGCAGGGCGGGCGATACGGGACGGCGTACGCGACGGGCGATACGCGGCGGGCGTACGTGACGGCGTATCCGGCGTGGCGATACGGGACGCCGTACGCGGCGGGCGTACGGGAGGGTGTCGCGGCGGCGTGGCGGTGGGTCAGACCACCTGGTGCAGCCAGCGCACCGGCGCGCCCTCGCCCGCGTACCGGAACGGCTCCAGCTCGTCGTCCCAGGGCTTGCCGAGCAGCCTGGTGAGTTCGGCCTCCAAGTCGGTCTCGCCTCGCTGCGAGCGCTGGAGGGCGGCGCGCAGCCGGTCCTCGGGGATGAGGATGTCGCCGTGCATCCCGGTCACCGCGTGGTAGATGCCGAGCTCGGGGGTGCAGCTGTAGCGCTCGCCCTCGGCGGTGGGGCAGGGCTCGGCGGTGACCTCGAAACGCAGCATCTGCCAGCCGCGCAGGGCGGAGGCGAGCTTGGAGGCGGTGCCGGCCTCGCCCTGCCAGGAGAACTCCGAGCGCCAGGTGCCCGGCGCGGCGGGCTGCCGGATCCAGTCGAGGTTGACGCGCGTACCGAGCACCCCGGCGACGGCCCACTCGACATGCGGGCACAGCGCGCGCGGCGCGGAGTGCACGTACAGAACTCCACGTGTCGTCACCGGGACCTCCGGGCAGAGCGGGACATCTTGCTACTGGGGCCATGCTCAGTGGCATGTCGCCACGTTGATGGCGAGGCTACCGTGCGGCGGCGCAAGGAGTGTGACGTACCGTCGGTCCCGGTACTCCCAATCGTCTGCCATTCACCCGGGGGGACGCTTGTACGCGGTGCGGCGTTGCACCGGACCGGCCGGGAACTCCCGCACGTTGTGATGGAGGGGCAGGACGTACGGGACGACCGAGGGGATGGCCGAGGATGCGGAAGCGGAGCAGCCGGGTGCGAGCCGTCGTCGCCGTCGTGGTGGCGGCCGTCCTTGGGGCCGGGGGGTGCGACGCGGCCGGCGGCGACCCGCCGGGTGCGGGCGGCTCGCAGGCGCGGGCGAAGCCCTCGCCCACCCCGGTGTGGGACCGCAGCCCGGAGTCGGTGGCGGCGGTCGGCGACTCCATCACCCGTGGCTTCGACGCCTGCGCGGTCCTGTCGGACTGCCCGGAGGTGTCGTGGGCGACGGGCGGTTCGGCGAAGGTCGACAGCCTGGCCGTACGGCTGCTGGGGACGGCGGGCGCGGCCCGGCGGAGCTGGAACTACGCGGTGACCGGGTCCCGGATGGCCGACCTGCCCGCGCAGCTCGGGCGGGCGGCGGCCCGGCGGCCGCAACTGGTGACGGTGATGGTGGGCGCCAACGACGCCTGCCGGTCCTCCGTCTCGGACATGACGCCGGTGGACGACTTCCGGGCGGACTTCGAGAAGTCGCTGCGCACTCTGCGCGCGCGGCTGCCGCGGACGCAGGTGTACGTGGCGAGCGTGCCGAACCTGAAGCGGCTGTGGTCGCAGGGGCGCACCAACCCGCTCGGCAAGCAGATCTGGCAGCTCGGCCTGTGCCCGTCCATGCTGCGCGACGCGGACGCGCTGGACGCGGAGGCGACCGAGCGGCGCGACACGGTGCAGCAGCGGGTGGAGGCGTACAACGGGGTGCTGCAGGAGGTCTGCGAGAAGGACGCCCGCTGCCGCTTCGACGGGAACGCGGTGTACGACTACCGCTTCGACACCGACCAGCTCAGTCACTGGGACTGGTTCCACCCGAGCACGGACGGGCAGGCGCGGCTCGCGGAGATCGCCTACCGCACCGTCACGGCGCGGGAACCGTGACCTAGGGTTTCCCACATGAGCGAACTTTTCGGCACACTTCCCGACGGCACCCCGGTCCATGTCTGGACCCTGGAACGGGCCGGGACCCGGGTCCGGATCCTGTCGTACGGCGGGATCGTGCAGTCCCTGGAGGTACCCGACCGGGACGGCCGCCCGGGGAACGTGGTGCTGGGGTTCGCCGACCTGGACGGTTATCTGACGCACACGGGGCCGTACTTCGGTGCGCTGGTGGGCCGTTACGCCAACCGGATCGCGGACGGCCGTTTCCCGCTGGGCGAGCTGACGTACGCGCTGGAGCCCAACAGTCCGCCGAACTCGCTGCACGGCGGTGAGCGCGGCTTCGACAAGCGGGTGTGGGACGTGACGCCGGTCGAGGACGGGGTGCGGCTGAGCCGGGTCAGCCCGCACGGCGAGGAGGGCTTCCCGGGCCGGCTGGAGGTCTCGGCGACGTACGCCCTGGACGCGTCCGGGGCGCTGCGGATCGCCTACGAGGCCACCACGGACGAGCCGACCGTGGTCAACCTCACCAACCACAGCTACTTCGACCTGGGCGGGGCCGGGAGCACCGGCGGACACGAGTTGCGGATCGCCGCCTCGCGCTACACGCCGGTCGACGCGGACCTGATCCCGACCGGTGTGCTGGAGGACGTGACGGGCACCCGGTTCGACTTCCGCGCGGTCCGCAAGGTGGGCACCGGCTACGACCACAACTTCGTCCTGGACAAGGGGGTGACGCCGGCCGTCGAGGAGGTGGCCGAGCTGCACGACCCGGTGTCCGGGCGGGTGCTGACGGTGGCGACGACCGAGCCGGGGATGCAGCTGTACACCGCGGACCATCTGGAGGCCCCCTTCGCGCCCGGCGACGGGGTCGCGCTGGAGACGCAGCACTTCCCGGACTCCCCGAACCGTCCGGAGTTCCCGAGCACCGAGCTGCGGCCGGGTGCGGTGTACCGCTCGGCGACGGTGTACGCGTTCTCGGCCCGCTGACCGGCCGCGGCGGGCCGGCCCGGGGCACCGGCCCGGTTCACCGGCACCGGCGCCGGGCAGAAATGAGCCCCGGTCCGGAGGTCAGGTCACCGGACCGGGGCTGCTCGGGGGGCGCCGGAGCCCGGGCCCTGAGGCCCCGGGGCGTGGGCGCCCGGATCAGACGTTAACCTTCGTGCTCGCTCCGCGGTCGGCGATCGAGCGGCCGAGGCGAAGTTCGTACGAACCCTTCACAAATACCCACGATCTCGCCTTCTATCCCAAATCTCGAGGGGAACGCTGCGAAATTTTCGTCGGTGGCCTCGGCGATGCCGCCCTGCACGGCCCCGGCACCCGGAGAACCGGCAGGTCGGCGGGGCCGCGGGCGCGGGCGCACGACGAGGACGCCCCCGGCGCGGGCGGTGTACGCGGCGCCGGGGCGGGGACGGGGGTGGAACGGGCTTCCGGCCCCGGGCGGGCGTCTGCGCCCATGCCCCCGGAGGCGGCGGGTCAGCCGGTGGCGTCCGCCTCCTGGCGGGGCTCCTCGGTCTCGCGGTCCGCGCCGTCGGTGATCTCCTCGCCCCGCAGGTCGCGGGCGAGGAGGGTCGCGCCCGCGACCGCGCCCGGCATCAGGAACACCGCGACGAACGGCACCAGGAAGGCCAGGCCGAGCGGGGTGCCGAAGCCCCAGACCAGGGTCTTGCGGGAGCGCAGCAGCGCGAGCCGGTCACGCAGCTCGACGCCGCGGCGCTGGAGGGCGACGGCGGCGAGTTCCTCGGTGAGGAAGAAGCCGGTGACGAAGAAGCCGATCACCGGGACGACCGTCTGGCCGACCACGGGCAGGAAGCCGAGGGCGAAGAGGAGGACGCCCCAGACGAGGGCGCGCAGCACGATGCGCAGGCTGTCGCGCGCCGAGATCCACAGTTCGCGCCAGAGCGGCAGCTGCGACTCGGGGGCGATGCCGTCGGGCGAGACGTCTCGGTCGACCTTCTCGGAGAGGTTCTCGTAGAAGGGCTGGCCTATGAGGAGCGTGACCGCGGTGAAGGTGAGGACCGCGAGCAGCAGGCCGAGCGCGAACAGCACGGCCGTGAGGAAGCCGCGGAACAGGCCCTGCCAGGGGCTCGACCAGTCGTCCGCGAACGGGGTCGACCAGGAGACGAGGTCCTCGCCCCACAGGCCCAGGGCCACCAGCGCCGCCGCGTAGAGGACGAGGGTGATCAGACCGGGCAGCAGGCCGAAGCCGTACTGCTTTCCGTGCCGGGCCACCCAGCGCTGGCCCTTCAGGAGATAGCTGAAACCCACCCCGAGATCGCGCATGCCCGGAACTCTATCGGGTGATTCCCGATCAACCTCCGGCCAGAGCGTCACCTTCCGGTACCGAACGCCCGCCGCTGTTGAGTCGAACGGGTACGTCGCGCCGTACCGATCCCGGGAAGCCCGCAGAAGGTGCGCGTGCGTCGAGCGCCTTCCGCGCGGCCGCCCGAGGACGGCTTCCGGGGCCGCCCGCACGCGACTTCCGAAACGACCCGAAGGGGGAGTTCCCCCAGCTCGGACGGGCAATGATCACCATGGCACACGCGCACAGCGGCTGAAGTTGGAGGAGAGCGCATGACGCAGGAGATCCACGGCACCGTCGCGGACGGCTTCGAGGCGGTGCGAGCGGAGTTCGCGGCGCTCGTCGCCGGGGAACGGCCCGACTACGAGGGGCAGCTGACCGCGTACGTGCACGGGCGGCTGGTCGTCGACCTGTGGGCGGGCACCGACGCCGACTCCCTCTACGGCGTGTACTCCTCGACCAAGGGGGCCGCCCATCTGGTCGTGGCGCTCCTCGTGCAGGAGGGCACCCTCGAACTGGACCGGAAAGTCACCTACTACTGGCCGGAGTTCGGCTCCGAGGGCAAGGGGTCGCTGACCCTGCGGGACCTGCTCGCGCACCGGGCGGGCCTGGTCGGCACGGACACCGGTTTCAGTGCGGCCGAGCTCGCCGACGACCGGCTGATCGCCGAACGGCTCGCCGACCAGCGGCCGTTCTGGCGGCCGGGCACCGCCTTCGGCTACCACGCCCTGGTCATCGGCGCGTTGACGGGCGAGGTGGTGCGCCGCGCCACCGGCCGCACGCTCCAGGAGGTGTACGAGGAGCGGATCCGCGCCCCGTACGGGCTGGACTTCTTCCTGGGCCTGCCCGCGGCCCACGAGCCGCGCTTTCGCACCGTGCAGCCGATGATCCCGACCGCCGAGCAGCGGGCCCTGCTCGACGCGCTGCCGCAGGGGCCGCACACGCTGGCGTCCATCGCCTTCAACACGCACACGGCCGAGCCGACCGACCTCGCGCTGCTGCCGAACCGGCCGGAGATCCGCGCCAAGGGCCCGGCCTCGGTCGGCGGGGTGGCCTCGGCGCGCGGGCTGGCGGGGCTGTACGCGGCGGCCGTCAGCGAGATCGACGGGAAGGCGCCGCTGCTGAAGGAGGACACGGCGGCGGAGTTCGGGCAGTTCCACTCCGTGGGGTACGACCTGGTGGCCCGCACCCACAAGTCGTACGGGCTGGGCTTCCAGGCCACCGCGGACACCTGGCACCCGTTCCTGGGCGCCGGGGCGTTCGGGCACAGCGGAGCGGGCGGCAGCCAGGCCTTCGCGGACCCGCGCAGCGGCCTGGCCTACGGCTACACCCGGCGGCGCAACGCCTTCCCGGGCGGGGCCGCGCCCGAGAACGCCGCGCTGGCGGCGGCGGTGCACCGGGCGGCGCTGGCCGCGTGAGACAGGCCGCGTGAGACGGGCCGCGTGAAACGGGCCGCGTGAGACGGGCCGCGTGAGACGGGCCGCGTGAGGCGGACGCACGCCGGCCGTGCGACATGCACGCGCGAAGGCCGCGCCCCGGAGTCGGGGCACGGCCTTCCCGGCCCTCCGGGGACACGGCGCTCGCCGCCCTCCGGGGGCGCGGCCCGGTTCGCCGGTCAGAGCTTGACGATCATCTTTCCGGTGTTGTCGCCGCGCAGCACCCCGAGGAACGCCTCCAGGTTGTTCTCGATGCCCTCGACGACCGTCTCGGTGTACTTGAGCTCGCCGGAGCGGATCCAGGCGCCGACCTCCTGGACGAACTGCGGCTGAAGGTCGTAGTGGTCGCCGACGAGGAAGCCCTCGATCCGGCCGCGGGTCTGGATGAGCCGGGCGAGGTTGCGCGGGCCGGGGGCGGCCTCGGTGTTGTTGTAGACCGAGATCATGCCGCAGACCGCGATCCGGCCGCCCTGGTTCAGCGAGCCGATGGCCGCCTCCAGGTGGTCGCCGCCCACGTTGTCGAAGTAGACGTCGACGCCGTCGGGGGCGGCCGCGCGCAGCTGCTCGGAGACCGGGCCGCTCTTGTAGTTGAAGGCGGCGTCGAAGCCGTACTCCTCGACCAGGAGCTTCACCTTCTCGTCGGAGCCGGCCGAGCCGATGACCCGGGAGGCGCCCTTGAGCCTGGCGATCTGTCCGACCTGGCTGCCCACGGCGCCCGCGGCCCCGGACACGAACACCGAGTCGCCCTCCTTGAAGGAGGCGGTGCGCAGCAGTCCGGCGTAGGCGGTGAGGCCGGTCATGCCGAGGACGCCGAGGTACGTCGACAGGGGCGCGGCCTCGGGGTCGACCTTGACGGCCTGCGCGGCGCTCACCGTGGCGTACTCGCGCCAGCCGCCGAAGTGCAGCACGTGGTCGCCGGGGGCGATGCCCTCGGCACCGGAGGCGACGACCTCGCCGACGGCGCCGCCCTGCATGACCTTGCCCAGCTCGAAGGGGGCGGCGTAGGACTTGGCCGCGCTCATCCTGCCGCGCATGTACGGGTCCACGGAGACGTAGGCGTTGCGCACCAGCACCTCGCCGGGGCCGGGCTGCCGGATCTCCGCCTCGACCAGGGCGAAGTCCTCGGGCTTGGGCCAGCCGACCGGGCGGCTGACCAGGTGCCATTCACGGCTGGTGGCGGGGAGCGTGGGGGTGTCGGACATGGGAACCGGGCCTTCCTCGGTGCTTCACACGGTCAAATACTTCAGTACCTGAAACAACCATGCGCCTGAATATTTCAGGATGTCAAGTAAAGGGGTACCCTCGGAGCATGCCCACCTCACCGCGGACGCCCCGCCCCGACACCCTGACCATGGACGTAGTCGAGCTGATCGGCGAGGTGGTGACCCGGTACTACGAGGACTACGAGACCGCAGCCGGCGACCACGCCCTGACCGGCGCCCAGGCCCGGCTGCTGAGCCTGCTCTCGCTGGAGCCGCTGCCCATGCGCAAGCTGGCCCAGAAGCTGAAGTGCGAGCCGTCGAACGTCACCGGAATAGTCGACCGCCTCGAATCACGCGGTCTGGTGGAGAGGCGCCCGGACGCCGCCGACCGCAGGGTGAAGCTGGCGGCGGCCACGGACGAGGGCGTCCAGGTGGCCCGCAGCCTGCGCGAGTCCCTGCACTTCGCCCGCGAACCGCTGGCGGGGCTGAGCGAGGAGGAACGGGTGGTGCTGCGGGGGCTGCTGCGGCGGATGCTGGAGCAGCCGGGGACTCCGCGGAAGCCCGCATAGGCCCGCCTGGATCCGCCCAGGCCCGTCCAGGCCCGTTCAGCGAGCCGCGGGTGTGCCGCGGAGCCTCAGGTGCACCACCACAGGAACTTGCTGCACGTCTCCGAAGGGGTCGGGTCGGGCGTCGGGTCCGCGCTCGTCGGCTCGGCCGTCGGGGTCTGGTCCCCCGTGGGGGTCGCCGCCGAGGACTGCGCGGCGGTCGGCGCGGCCGAGGCCGGGGAGGTGCTGTCCTCGCCGGCCGGGTCGGCGGAGCCCGACGCGTCGGCCTTCGGGGACTTCGACGCCGTCGCAGCGGCCGAGCGGGAGGCCTGGGCCGAGGCCGTGGGGGTGGCCGCCGCGCTGTCGAGGGTGCGGGCCGACGCGGACGCGGACGCCTCGCCGGGGGCGCCGTCCCGCGTCGAGGGGTCCACGGCGGCCGCGGGCTGTTCGGAGGAGAAGCCCGGCGCGTCGACGCCGAGCTCGGCGAGGCTCAGCCCGCCGGCCGCGAGGACGAAGCCGGTGGCTATCAGCAGGGTGCGACGGCGGCGTCGGCGATGGGCGGCCGCCTTGCGATCGCGACGGCTGGGGACGGGCCCGCGCTCCTGCTCCGCCGGGTCGTCCTCGTCGTAGTCGTCGTACTCGGGCTCTTCGGTCCGCCCGGTGCCGTCCGCCGGGTGGCCGAGGTCCTCGGACAGCCCGGCGCCGCCCGCCCAGTGGCCCCGCTCGTCGTGGTCGGGTTCGTAGCCGCGGCCGTCGTGGTCCAGCTCGTAGCCGCGGTCGTCGTGCTCTGGCTCGTAGCCGTGGCCGTCGGTCCGCTCCGTCCCGTCCGGCCGGCGGTCCTGTCCGTCGGCCGGCCCGGCACCGGCCGGCCCGGCCTCGTTCCGCCCGCGCCTGCGGCCCCCGCGGCCCTGCTCCCGGCGCCGGGCGGCGCGGCCGCCCGGTTCCGGGTGCGAACCGGCACCGCCGTGCTCGCGCGCACCCTCGCCGGACGACCCGTCGGCGTCGCCGGTGTCGTTGTCGTCCGCGTCCGCGCGCAGCTGGTCGGCAGGGGTGCCGCATCCCGGGCACGCGAAAGCGCCGTTGAGATGCCGTCGGCACGAGTGGCAGTAGTCCATGACGCGGGAAGACTAAGTTCCCGGAGGGCGGCGTTCCTAGGGGGTGCTGTGGAATTTTTGTGCGAGAACAGGTTTAACCGCGCGAGATGTCGTGCGAAGCGCCCGAGGCGGCGTGAAGCATCCGCCAATGCCCCGAAAGTCGACTTCGAAACTATCGAAACCCTTATGCGTCCGACCCATTGACACCCCGACCGCACCGTCCTTACTGTCACGCCAGCATTTCGAACGTGTGACGAAATATCGAACACATCGGAACGCCAGCCAACCGAGCCGACGAAGCAGCAAGGGGCAACTGTCGTGCGCATCACCGGAATCAGCACACACGTGGTCGGGACGCCGTGGCGCAACCTGACCTACGTCCAGGTGCACACCGACGAGGGGATCACCGGAGTCGGCGAGACCCGGATGCTGGGCCACACCGACGCTCTCATCGGATACCTGCGCGAGGCCGAGGCCAATCACATTCTCGGCTCCGACCCGTTCGCTGTCGAGGACCTGGTGCGCCGTATGAAGTACGGCGACTACGGGCGCGCGGGCGAGATCGTGATGTCGGGCATCGCGGTCGTCGAGATGGCCTGCTGGGACATCAAGGGCAAGGCGCTGGGCGTGCCGGTGTGGCAGCTGCTCGGCGGCAAGGTGACCGACAAGGTCAAGGCCTACGCCAACGGCTGGTACACCACGGAGCGCACGCCCGAGGCGTACCACAAGGCCGCCCGGGCGGTCATGGAGCGGGGTTACCGGGCGCTGAAGATCGACCCCTTCGGCACCGGCCACTTCGAACTGGACCACGAGCAGAGCCTGTACGCCGTCTCGCTGATCGAGGCGGTCCGCGACGCCATCGGGCCGGACGCCGAGCTGATGCTGGAGATGCACGGCCGCTTCTCTCCCGCGACGGCCGTGCGCCTGGCCCGCGAGCTGGCCCCCTTCAAGCCGGCCTGGCTGGAGGAGCCCTGCCCGCCGGAGAACCTGAAGGCGCTGGAGAAGATCGCGGCCAAGGTCGACATCCCGGTCGCCACCGGTGAGCGCATCCACGACCGGATCGAGTTCCGGGAGCTGTTCGAGAGCCAGGCCGTCGACATCATCCAGCCCGACGTGGGCCACATCGGCGGCATCTGGGAGACCCGGAAGCTGGCCGCGACCGCGGAGACCCACTACATGCTGGTCGCCCCGCACAACGTCGGCGGGCCGGTGCTGACCGCCGCCTCCCTCCAGGTCGGCTTCACCTCCCCGAACTTCAAGATCCTCGAACACTTCAACGACTTCGCGGACGCGGAGATCAAGAAGGTCGTCAAGGGCGCCCCGCAGGTCGTCGACGGCTACTTCCACCTCTCCGACGCGCCGGGCCTCGGCGTCGAGCTGGACGTCGACGCGGCCGCCGAGTTCCCGCAGCAGCAGGCCCGCTTCGACCTGTGGGCCGAGGGCTGGGAGCAGCGCAAGCCGAAGGGCACCCAGCCGTGAGCACCGGGGAGAACACCGCGGCGGGCGCCGCCGCCGTGGTCGTGGAGGCGCCCGGCGAGCACCGCATCACCGCGCACGAGCCGCGGCGGCCGGAGGCCGGGGAGGCGCTGGTGCGCGTCCACGCCACCGGGATCTGCGGCAGCGACCGCGAGGTGTACCAGGGCAACCGGCCCGAGGGGTACGTCCGTTATCCGCTCACCCCCGGGCACGAGTGGTCGGGGACCGTGGAGGCGGTCGGCGCCGGGGTGCCCGAGTCGCTGGTCGGCCGGAAGGTCGTGGGCGAGGGCTTCCGCAACTGCCAGGTGTGCGACCGCTGCCACGCGGGCGAGACCACGCTGTGCACCGACGGGTACGAGGAGACCGGCTTCACCCAGCCGGGGGCCATGGCCGCCACCCTCACCCTGCCGGCCCGGCTGCTGCACGCCCTGCCCGACGACGCGGACCTGACGGCCGCCGCGCTGCTGGAGCCGGCCGCCTGCATCGCGGCCGCCGCGCTCAAGGCGAACGCGCGGCCGGGCGAGCGGGTCGCGGTGGTCGGCACCGGGACGCTGGGCATGTTCGCCGTGCAGTTCCTCCGGGCGGGCTCGCCGGGCGAGCTGCTGGTGGTCGGCACCCGCGACGACCGGGAGGCGCTCTCCCGGCAGTTCGGGGCCACCGACTTCCGCACGAAGGACCAGGAGCTGCCCGGCGACTTCGACGTGGTGATCGAGACGGCGGGGTCGGCGTCGGCCGCGCGGACCGCCGCGGCACTGCTGCGGCGCGGCGGGCGGCTGGTCCTGACCGGGATCCCGGCGCCGGGCGCCGACGGTCTCGACCCCACCGACCTGGTCGTACGGCAGCTGGAGGTGCACACCGTCTTCGGTGCGCCGCCGGACGCCTGGGCGCACACGGTGCGGGTCTTCGCGGCCGGGCTGCTCGATCCGCTGCCGCTGGTCACGCACGAGCTGCCGCTCACCGAGTTCTCCGCGGCGATCGAGCTGGTGGGGTCCGGCGACCCGAAGGTCGGCAAGGTCCTGCTGCGCCCCTAGGGCCGCGGGCGGGCCCGGAGTCCGCTCCGCTCCCCTCCCGTGGCCGTACGACGGCACGCAGGCCCCCGCACCACCCCCCGCCGGCCCCACCCCCGGCCGTACGCCGGCACGAAGGCAACCTGACGGCCCTCGTGCCGGCGTACACCCCGCCCGTTCCACGCCTTGAGCCGCGAACCTCGTCCGAAATACCGAACAAGAAGGACAGCTTGTGACCGACGCTTCCGCCACGGCAGCCCGTCGACCCGGCGAGCGGGCGCTCGCCGCACTGGGCCTGGGCGCACCCGCCCTCGATCCCGCCGACGCCTCGCCCCACAGCTTCCCGGGCGGTGGCCGCTGGCGCACCGAGATCCCCTCCTGCGAGGGCCCCGAGGCGCTGGCCGTCGTCCTGAAGGAGGCCTCGCGCCTGGACGTGCCGGTCCACCGGATCAGCCAGGGCAGCGGCGTGTGGATGCTGACCGACGCCGAGATCACGGAGATGGTCGACGCGACCGGCGAACGGGACATCGAGCTCTGCCTGTTCACCGGCCCGCGCGGCACCTGGGACATCGGCGGCTCGGTGCGCACCGACTCGCGCGGCGGCGGCACCCGCGCCCGCGGCCACGACGCCGTCGCCGGGTGCGTCGAGGACGCCGTACGGGCCACCGAGCTGGGCGTCAGATGCCTGCTCGTCGCCGACGAGGGGGTGCTGTGGACGCTGCACCGGGCGCGCCTGGCGGGCATCATCCCGGCGGACACCACCCTGAAGGTGTCCGCGCTCATCGGCCCGGTCAACCCGGCCGCGTACGCGGTGTACGAGGGGCTGGGCGCCGACTCGGTCAACGTGCCCAGCGATCTGACCCTCGATCACCTCACGGAGATCCGGCGGGTGTCGGCCGCCCCCATGGACATGTACATCGAGGCCCCCGACGATCTCGGCGGGTACGTCCGGATGTACGAGGTCGCCGAGCTGATCCGGCGCGGCGCACCGCTCTACCTCAAGTTCGGCCTGTCCAAGGCGCCCGGAATCTACCCGTACGGGCACCACTTGAGGGATCTGACCCTGTCCACCGCACGGGAACGGGTGCGGCGCGGCCGGCTGGCCCTGGATCTGCTCGAACGGCACGGAGTCGACGGCGAGATGGCCCCCCTGGGGTCACGCCTGCCCGGCGCCCTGAAGCGGTTCGAAACTTCCGCATAACGTTCCGGACAATCCCCCTTCACAAAAGACGACGCAGTCGAACACAATCCCACAACCGCTCCTCGGACTTGCCGCACCGCCCGGACGAGCAACCGCACCCCCGCCAGACCGAGCCCTGCTCCACACACATCAAGGATGATGATCATGCGTACTCGCAGAGCCGCCCTCGCCGCCATAGCCGGAGCCGCCTCCCTCGCGCTCACCCTCACCGCCTGCGGTCAGAGCGGTGAAGGCGGCAGCAAGGAGGAGTCGGGCAGCGCCAAGGGCGGGACCATCGGCATCGCGATGCCGACCAAGTCGTCCGAGCGCTGGATCGCCGACGGTGACAACGTCGTCAAGAACCTCCAGGCCAAGGGCTACAAGACCAAGCTGGTCTTCGGCGAGGACGACCCCGACCAGCAGGTCTCGCAGATCGAGAACCTGATCACGCAGGGCGTCAAGGCGCTGATCGTCGCGGCCATCGACAACAAGTCCCTGAACAACGTGCTCCAGCAGGCCGCGGACGCGCACATCCCGGTCATCGCCTACGACCGTCTGATCCTCGGCACGAAGAACGTCGACTACTACGCGTCCTTCGACAACAGCAAGGTCGGCGAGCTCCAGGCCAACTACATCGTCGACAAGCTCGGTCTGGCGAGCGGCAAGGGCCCGTTCAACATCGAGCTGTTCGCCGGCTCCAACGACGACAACAACACCAAGTACTTCTTCAACGGCGCGATGAGCGTGCTCCAGCCGTACATCGACAGCAAGAAGCTCGTCGTCCAGTCCGGCCAGACCGGCCTCACCCAGGTCACCACCCTGCGCTGGGACGGCGCCACCGCGCAGAAGCGCATGGACGACATCCTCACCAAGTCGTACTCGAGCAAGAAGGTCGACGCGGTCCTCTCGCCGTACGACGGCATCTCCATCGGCATCCTGTCGGCGCTGAAGTCGGACGACTACGGCTCCAAGGCCAAGCCGCTGCCGGTGCTCACCGGCCAGGACGCCGAGCTGGCCTCGGTGAAGTCGATCATCGCGGGCGAGCAGACGCAGACCGTCTACAAGGACACCCGTGAACTGGCCAAGGTCGCCTCGAACATGGTCGACGCGGTCCTCAACGGCAAGAAGCCGGAGACCAACGACACCAAGACCTACGACAACGGCGCCAAGGTCGTCCCCGCCTACCTGCTCCAGCCGGTGAGCGTCGACAAGACCAACTACTCGCAGGTCCTGGTGGACGGCGGCTACTACACGGCGGACGAGCTCAAGTAGCCACCGGTCGCACCGACTTCTACGGATTGGAAGGCACGACCATGGCGGGACCCGTCCTGGAAATGCGCTCGATCGTCAAGACCTTTCCCGGCGTCAAGGCACTGTCGGACGTCACACTGACCGTCCGCCAGGGCGAGGTCCATGCCATCTGCGGGGAGAACGGCGCCGGCAAGTCGACCCTGATGAAGGTCCTCTCCGGCGTTCACCCGCACGGGAGTTACGAGGGCGAGATCCTCTTCGAGGGTGACGTCTGCCGCTTCCGGGACATCCGGGCGAGCGAGCAGCACGGCATCGTGATCATCCATCAGGAACTGGCGCTGGTGCCGTTCCTGTCGATCGCGGAGAACATCTTCCTCGGCAACGAGCACGCCAAGCGCGGGTTCGTCGACTGGAGCGAGACCCTGCGGCACGCCAGCGAACTGCTGCGCCGCGTCGGCCTCGACGAGCACCCCGAGACCCGCGTCGCCGACATCGGCGTGGGCAAGCAGCAGCTCGTGGAGATCGCGAAGGCACTGTCCAAGGAGGTGAAGCTGCTCATCCTCGACGAGCCGACCGCGGCGCTCAACGACGAGGACAGCGGCAAGCTCCTGGACCTGATCCTGGAGCTGAAGAACCAGGGCATCACCTCGATCATCATCTCCCACAAGCTCAACGAGATCCGCCGGGTCGCCGACTCGGTGACGATCCTGCGCGACGGGCGGTCCATCGAGACACTCGACGTGAAGGCGGCGGAGACGACCGAGGACCGGATCATCAGCGGCATGGTCGGCCGGGACCTCGACCACCGCTTCCCCGAGCGCACCCCGCACCACCCCGAGGAGGGTGCGGCCCCGGCGCTGGAGATCCGCGACTGGACCGTGCACCACCCGATCGACCAGCAGCGCAAGGTGGCCGACGAGGTGTCGCTCCAGGTGCGGCGCGGGGAGATCGTCGGCATCGCGGGCCTGATGGGCGCCGGCCGCACCGAGCTCGCGATGAACGTCTTCGGGCGCAGCTACGGCCGGTACGCGGGCGGCACGGTCCTCAAGGACGGCAAGGAGATCCGTACCAGGACCGTCGCGGAGGCGGTCGGGCACGGCATCGCGTACGTCACCGAGGACCGCAAGCACTACGGCCTCAACCTCATCGACACCATCAACCGCAACATCTCGCTGACCGCCCTGGGCAAGGTCGCCAACCGGGGCATCGTCGACGAGCACGAGGAGCGCCAGGTCGCCGAGCGCTACCGCAAGTCGATGAACATCAAGGCGCCGACCGTCTTCGAGCCGGTCGGCAAGCTGTCCGGCGGCAACCAGCAGAAGGTCGTCCTCAGCAAGTGGATCTTCGCGGGTCCGGACGTGCTGATCCTGGACGAACCGACCCGCGGCATCGATGTGGGAGCCAAGTTCGAGATCTACACGGTCATCGACAAGCTGGCCGCCGAGGGCAAGGCGATCATCTTCATCTCCTCCGAGCTGCCCGAACTGCTCGGCATGTGCGACCGCATCTACACCATGGCCGCCGGGCGGCTGACAGGCGAGTTCTCGCGGGCCGAGGCCACGCAGGAAGTGCTGATGCGTCAGATGACGAAGGACAAAGAGGTAACGCGATGAGCACCGATGTGACCAACAGCCCGGCCGAGGCACCACCGGGCAGGGGCGGCGGCGAGACCGGGGAGAACCTGGTGCGGCTGATGCTCGACGGCCTGCGCCGCAACATGCGCCAGTACGGCATGCTGATCGCGCTCGGCCTGATCGTCGCCCTCTTCGCCGTGTGGACCGACGGCGACCTGCTGCTGCCGCGCAACGTCTCCAACCTGGTCCTGCAGAACAGCTACATCCTGATCCTCGCGATCGGCATGATGCTGGTGATCATCGCCGGCCACATCGACCTGTCGGTCGGCTCGCTGACCGCGTTCGTGGGCTCGTTCGCGGCCGTACTGATGGTGGAACACCGGGTGGCCTGGCCGCTCGCCCTCGTGCTGTGCCTGCTGGTGGGCGCCGTGGCGGGCTCGATCCAGGGCTTTCTGATCGCCTATCTCGGCATACCGTCCTTCATCGTCACCCTCGCCGGGATGCTGCTCTTCCGCGGTCTGACCGAGATCCTGCTCAAGGGGCAGACCCTCGGCCCGTTCCCGGACGGCCTGCAGAAGATGGGCAACGGCTTCCTGCCGGAGGTCGGCCCGACCACCAACTACCACAACATCACCCTGCTGCTCGGCCTCGCCGTGATCGTCTTCGTGGTCCTCCAGGAGGTCCGCGACCGCAAGCGCCAGCAGGAGTTCTCGCTGGACGTGCTGCCGGCCCGGCTCTTCCTGCTGAAGATGGTCGCGCTGGTCGCCGCGGTGCTCACCGTCACGATGCTGCTCGCCAGCTACAAGGGCGCGCCGATCGTGCTGCTGATCCTCGGCGTGCTGGTCGTCGGCTACGGCTACGTGATGCGCAACGCCGTCTTCGGCCGCCACATCTACGCCATCGGCGGCAACCTCCCGGCGGCGAAGCTGTCCGGCGTCAAGGACAAGAAGGTCACCTTCTATGTCTTCCTCAACATGGGCATGCTCGCGGCCCTGGCGGGTCTGGTGGTCGCCGCCCGCCTGAACGCGGCCTCTCCGAAGGCCGGCCTGAACTTCGAGCTGGAGGCCATCGCCTCGTCGTTCATCGGCGGCGCGTCCATGAGCGGCGGTGTCGGCACCGTCCTCGGCGCGATCATCGGCGGTCTGGTCCTCGGCGTGCTGAACAACGGCATGAACCTCCTCAGTGTCGGCACCGACTGGCAACAGGTCATCAAGGGCCTGGCCCTGCTGGCGGCGGTCGGGTTCGACGTATGGAACAAGCGCAAGTCCGGTTCGTAACTCATCAGGGCCCCACCCGAAAGGTGGGGCCCCTTCCATTTGCAGGAGCCGCACATGGACATGAGCAGACGTACGGTCATCGCAGGAGCGGCGGCAGCGGGGTTGACCGCCGCCACCATCGGCACGGCGCACGCCTCGGGGGGCAGGAAGCCGGTGAAGGAGCTCTTCGGCACGCTCGCCGACGGGACCAAGGTCCACCGCTGGTCGCTGGAGAACGGCGGCACCCGGCTCAAGGTGCTGTCCTACGGCGGCATCGTCAACTCCCTGGAGATCCCCGACCGGCACGGCCGGTACCGGAACGTCTCCCTGGGCTTCGGCAACATCGAGGACTACGTCGCCAAGAGCCCGTACTTCGGCGCCCTGATCGGCCGCTACGGCAACCGCATCGGCAAGGGGCAGTTCACCCTCGACGGCACCGCCTACCAGGTGAGCGTCAACGACGGCGTGAACAGCCTGCACGGCGGCGCCCAGGGCTTCGACAAGCGCGTCTGGGACGTCGAGCCGTTCACCAAGGGCTCCGACGTGGGCCTGCACCTGCACTACACCAGCGTCGACGGCGAGATGGGCTACCCGGGCACGCTCCGGGCGAAGGTCACCTACACCCTCACCCGGTCCGGCGACTGGCGCATCGACTACGAGGCCACCACCAGCAAGGCCACCGTCGTCAACCTCACCAGCCATGTGTACTGGAACCTGGCCGGCGAGGGCAGCGGGTCCATCTACGACCACGAGCTGTCCATCGCCGCCGCCCGCTACACGCCGGTCGACTCGGGGCTGATCCCCACGGGCGAACTGGCGAAGGTCGCGGGCACCCCGTTCGACTTCCGCAGGACGAAGGCGGTCGGCGCGGACATCCGCGTCGCGCACCAGCAGCTCCTGTACGGCAAGGGCATCGACCACAACTGGGTCCTCGACAAGGGCGTCACCGCGAAGCCCGTGCACGTCGCGACCCTGCGCGACCCGTCCTCCGGCCGCTCGCTGAGCATCGCGACCACCGAGCCGGGTCTCCAGTTCTACTCGGGCAACTTCCTCGACGGCACCCTCGTCGGCTCCGGCGGCCGCATCTACCGCCAGGGCGACGCACTCTGCCTGGAGACCCAGCACTTCCCGGACTCGCCGAACAAGCCGTCGTTCCCGTCCACCGTGCTGCGGCCGGGCCGGACATACCGGACGTCGACGGTCCATTCGTTCGGCGCCTGAGACCGGGCCGGGGGAAGTCACACTTCTTTCACCAGAGTTGAACAGCGCCTCCCAGGAATCCGTATGTAAGGGCGGCCCGTGCTCCCCCGCGCGGGCCACCCAATGACGACGGGCCCGGACGTCCCCTCCGGGCCCGCCCCATATGGAGGATCCATGGCCGACAACGTCACCTCGTTGTTCCGCAGCACAGCGGCGCACAGCCCGTCGATGGCGGCGCTGACGCGGGAGGGTGACGGATCGGGGCCCGTGGACTTCTGCATACCCTGCAACCCGTACTTCCCCACGCCCGCGATGTTCGACGAGATGGCCGCCCGGCTGCGGGACATCATCACGTACTACCCGAGCAGCGCCGACACGATCACCGGCGAGCTGTGCAACCTGCTCCAGCTGCCGCCGCAGTGCGTGGCCATGGGCAACGGCTCCACCGAACTCATCACCTGGATCGACCACCTGCTGGTCCGCGAGTCCCTCGCCATCCCCGTCCCCACCTTCGGCCGCTGGACCGACCAGCCGATGGAGACCGGCAAGCGCGTCGACATGTTCCCGCTCCAGGAGTCCAACGGGTTCGTCCTGGACCTGGCGCAGTACGCCGAGTTCATCCGCAAGCGCGGCACCCGGGTCGCGGTGATCTGCAACCCGAACAACCCCGACGGCGGCTTCCTGCACAAGCAGCAGCTCGTGCAGTTCATGGACGCGATGGCCGACCTGGACCTGGTCGTCATCGACGAGTCCTTCCTGGAGTTCGCGGACGCGGAGGCGGAACCGAGCGTCGTCCAGGAGGCGATGCTGCGCCCGAACGTCGTCGTCCTGCGCAGCCTGGGCAAGAACTTCGGCCTGCACGGCATCCGCTTCGGCTATCTGGTCGCCAACCCGTCGCTGGCCGGCAAGGTCCGCTCCATGCTGCCCAAGTGGAACCTCAACTCCTTCGCCGAGCACGTGGTGTTCATGCTCAAGGAGCACGGCACCGAGTACCTGCAGAGCCTGCAGCAGGTGCGCCGCGACCGTCTGGACATGGCCGCCCAGCTCTCCGCGCTGCCCGGTCTGACGGTCTACCCCTCGCAGGGCAACTTCCTCTTCGTGCGCCTTCCCGTCGGCGCCGAGGGCACCGTGGTGCGCGACCGGATGCTCACCGAGCACCGGATCCTGGTGCGCGAGTGCGGCAACAAGGTCGGCTCGTCCAGCCGCTTCCTGCGTCTCGTGGTGCGCCCCCAGGTCGACGTGCGTCGCCTGGTCGCCGGCCTGGAACAGGTGCTCTACGGGACCAGGAAGGGAGCCGCCGTGCCCGAGCTCGCCACTGGGACCGGCTACAGCTCGGGCACGGCGGCGGTGGACCGGCTCGTCGGCGCCACGAACGGTGCGGGCATGCCGGCGCTCGCCGCCCAGGCGATGGCGGGCCAGTCCATGGGCGCGGGGACGCCGATGCCGGTGGCGGCCCAGGCCGCGGCACCGCAGCAGATGCCGCAGCAGATCCCTCAGCAGGCTCCCCAGCAGATCCCTGCGCCGGTCCCGCAGCCGGTCCCGGCCCAGTTCCCGCAGCAGGTGCCGCAGCAGTTCCCGCAGCCGATGGCGGCCCCGGCCCCCGCCGCGTACCCCGCGCAGCTCCCGGCCGCGGCGCAGATGCCCGCCCCGGCACCGGCTCCCGGGCCGGCGGCCGGCCCGACCCCGCCCGGGGTCCCCGCCCGCGGCGGTCTCACCGCGGCCCAGGTCAGAGGCACCAACGGCCTCTCCCCCGCCCCGGCGACGGGCTGGCCCCAGGCGCAGAGCTGGCCGAACGCGGCGGGCATGGGCCAGACGGGCTGACCCCGGCCACGACCGACGACCCGGCCGGCCCGTTCGGTACGCGACGGACCGGCCGGTGCTCCGGAGGCCGTCTCCGGAGGCCGTCGCCGGTGGCGGCCGTACGTTCGCGCGACCGGGATCCCACGCGGCTCACAAGGCACTTGACGGACCGTCATTTTACGGAACTGACAGCCGTCCGACAGGGCTCCGACAGCATCCCTCCCTACGGTGCCGTGTCCATGACAGACACCCCTGAGAAAACAGGAACCCGCATCGGACGCCGTACCGTGCTGATGGCCACGGGCGTCACCGTCGCGACGCTGGCCGTGGGTGCGGCCGTCGCGTCCGAGTCCCCCACTGCGGAAGCCGCCCCCGGCCTGGTCCCCGCGGCCGCCGCGGCTGTCTGCACCCTCACGAAGGAGATGACCGAAGGCCCCTACTACCTCGACGGACAGTACGTCCGCGCCGACGTCACCGAAGGCAAGGCCGGTGCCCCGCTCAAGCTGGCGCTCACCGTCGTGGACGACGACACCTGCGTCCCGGTGTCCGGCGCGCTGGTGGAGATCTGGCACTGCGACGCGCTCGGCGAGTACTCCGGGTTCGTCGGCAACAACGGCCACAGCGAACCCGACGACGGCACCTTCCTGCGCGGCGGAGTGCTCACCGACTCCAGCGGCCTCGCCGCCATCACCACGATCTACCCGGGCTGGTACCGCGGCCGCTGCGTGCACATCCACGTCAAGGTGCACACCGGCGTCACGCTCACCTCGGACGGCTCGTTCACCGGCGGCCGGGAACTGCACACCGGCCAGCTCTTCTTCAGCGAGACGGTGACGACCGCCATGGCGAAGATCTCGCCCTACTCGACCAACAAGGTCACCCGCACGACCCTCACCCAGGACTCGGTCTACGACGGCGGAGGCGCCGCGTCCGGCCTCCTGACCCTCACCGCCCTGGGCAGCTCCGCCTCCTCCGGCTACGCCGGCACCCTCACCCTGGGCGTCGAGCAGTAACCGGCACTCCCCCCACCCGAAAGACCCTGGGTGACCTCGATGACGGCGTCGGCGTCCAGCACGTGCAGGGTGCCCTGGTTGCGGACGTTGAGG
>NZ_JBEOWS010000028.1:0-47432 GCF_040296125.1 Streptomyces sp. NPDC002265
GACCGGCCGGACATTCGATCCGGCCGGTCACGGCATGGACATCCGCACCTGGCTGCGGGCTGTCTCCGACCTGGCCACGGACCGCCTCCGGCAGAACAGGCGCTCCTACGTCCCGCCGCCTGTCCGGCCGGTACGGGACGAAGGCCTGTGCGGGGAGATCGTGGCGGAGATCCGGGGGTTCGCCGCGGAACTGACCGGTGCCACCGGGCTGCCGGACCTCGCCGCGGGGCTGGAGCGGGTGGTCACGAAGGCCGACGCCGATCTCGGCTTCCGGCTGCTCCTGCGGGCCCTGAAGGCGTACTCGGTACGGGTCCCGAAGGCGCGGTACGACAGGTTCCGTGAGCTCGGCGAGCGGCTCGGGTACCCGGTCGCGGTCGTCCGTGCCGGTCTCACCGTCGATAGGCCGCCCATCGACACGATGCGCCGCGAAACCGAATGGGACTTCGGTCTCTCTCGGCTGGCGGGGAACGCGCACCAGGACTGGCTGGAGAGCACCGCCCGGCGCGAGGTCCGCCGAGTGGCCGACGCGGACGAGCCAGGCCAGTCCCCGGGCACGGCGGCGGCACTGCTGCTCGAGGACGCGCTGCGACTGCTGCACTCACCGCTGTCCGACGCAACGATCACCACACTGTGGCTTGTTGCCTCGGATGCAGCACTGCGCGGCGACGGCCGGGACCGGCTGCGGCTGGTCGCCGACGTCTGCGAGGAGCGGCTGACGGAGGTCGCCCCCGAGTACACCGCCGTAGTGCCGCCCGCGCGTACGGAGGGGGCGGAACCCGTGATGCGGGAGGTCCGGGAGGCGGCACACACGGTTGCGGGCAGCGCCGTCAGCTCCTACTGGCAGCCGGTCCCGGCCGAGGAGGCCATGGCGGCGCTGGAACAGGTCGTCGGCCGGGTCGATCCGGACCTCGGGTTCCGAATGCTCCTGCGGGTCCTGCGGGCGCTGTCCGCACGGATCACGCGGGAACAGTACGAACGGTACGTGGCGCTCGGCGAACGGTTCGGCTATGGGGAGTACCACGTCTACGAGGTGGAGCAACTCGTCCGGCCGGACAACTCGGGGGATCGGCCGCGGGGTTGAAGGCGCCAGGCCCGGCAGATCCGAGCCCGCACGCACGGCGTTCCTCCCCGGGACCGTTCCCGGGGAGGAGCGCTGTTTTGCGTAGAGCGGTCGGAGTGGCAGCGCAGGCTGAACGTTGACAGCCGCAGGTTCTTCGACAGGACCAGGTACATGTCGGTGCGTCCCTTCGTCGTGCTCGCGAGGTCCGTCGAAACCGTCGTGTAGTCGTACGGTGACGACGTGCCGGTGAAGTGGGCCGTGCCGGCCAGGCGGCCCGTCGGGGAGACAGGCGGATCTCCACCGGGTCCGGCGAACCGGCCATCTGGACGCCGAACTGTCAGACACGCGAGCTCAGTTTGCATGTCCGGGGACCTCAACCACGCTCCGTCCGCCGTGCCGAGGACTGCACCAGGGATGCCCGCTCTTGAGCCAACCAGGCGGCCCCAGACGTGCACCCTGACGGGCCACTGCGAGTCATCCGACACGACGTTTGTGACGGGCCCGGCGAGCATGGTCGTCACCGTGTTGCCTGCGACGGCCAGGGCGATCGTGGGTTCGCGCCGAAGTCTCACACAAGAGCCCCGACGGCCGAGGCAGCGTTCGTCCTCGCACCGGCGTTGCTGAGGGGACATCACGCATCGCCAACCGTCGTGGTCACGAGGGCCACCCCGAGTCCAACGCCTCTACTTCTCCGGCAGGACAGCCCTCGTAGACCGTGAGCACGGGTGGGTCTGGGCCACGGCGTGCACCGGCTGCCGCACGGCGCACTGGCCAGTGGTCACCGCGCCGTCATCACCAGGCCACGGAGCCTCTGACGTTCACGCGGCGGCGGCTTCCCTGCTGGCGGCCATGGCCACGAACGGGTCGATCGGCTCGGCGCCCCCCGGCATCGCCGGTCGTGGCCTGGGATCCGGTCGGTTCGGTACACGTCCTGCCGGTGGGGGTGTGGCGTTGCCGTTGGAGTTCGTCGCGTTCGGAGTCCGGGATCGTCATGGACTCGGCAAGGACGGCGGCGAGCGCGTCCACGTGCGTGTTGTCGATGGCCGTGTGGAAGAGCCACCGGATGTATTCGTCGCGCGTGATGAGGACGAAGCGTCAGGCGTGCGCTCTCGGCCTGTTCAAGGAATGCGTTCCTCCTGGCCGTGATGATGCGGCGCTCGGTGACGGCGATCAGGCACCGATGATCGGCGCTTGCCGCAGTCTTCTCGCAGCCGACCCACGAGCGAGATCAAGGTCTATGGCTGGAGGTCGCGCTGGTACCAGGTGCCTGACTTGCCGCCTAGATCAGCCGGGGTGGCAGGGCCAATCGGGACGAACCCGGCCTTGGTCAAAACTTTTTGGGATGCGGCGTTGTCGTGGGAGGTGGCCGCACGCAGTGTGCGTATCCCGTACCGCGCTGCCGCAATCCGGCACAGTTCCCGGACGGTCGCGGTCGCCACGCCGCGGCCGGCGACCCGCTCCGCGACCCGGTAGCCGAGTCTGGCAGTGCCGTCCTCCAGGTCGTACAGGTTGAACCTGCCGAGTGCCGAGCCGTTGTCGTCGACGAGCACGTAGAAGGCGCAGGTGCCGGCCTCCTGTTCGGCCAGCAAGGCGTTGTACCCGTCGGTGAACTGGTCGAAGAAGTCGTCGCCGCGGTCGGAGATCGAGGCAGCGAAGTAGGTGCGGTTCGCCAGTTCGAAGGCCAAAACCGCCGCGGCGTGGCTGGCATGCAGCCGCTTCAGCTCGGGCATTGCCCGACTCTACCCAGATCGTGCGCTGAGGCCACCTGAGTTTCCGCCAGCGGCAGACAGCCCCAAGATCAGGGCATATGACGATCTACGGCTGGAGTGTCAGGGCCACTTTCACGAGTACGCCGACACGCGAAGAGGATGCCAGCCAGCGCAGCGCGGTTCATATGGGTGCCGAGGGTCCGACGGGGCAGCAGGTCGGGCAGGGGTGTCGCCATGGGCGGAGTCTCTCGTAGAAACGCCGCGACACACTACAGGGTCTCATTCACCTGGGCTGGGGGACCGGCTCGGCGACGCGGTGGATGAATTCCGGCACTGGCTTGGACGTTTCCAGTCCTCCGACGTGCCTATCAGGTCGACCTCTGTGCTGAGCAGCTCGCGCAGGATGCGGCCCACGCGCACCGTCTGGTTCCCGCGATGTCCAGCCACAGCGCGTCGGCCCGCGACGCGGCAGGCGTGTCGCGTACATCGGGATACGGATCTGCCTCGCCGAACGTCTCCAGCTGCCCTGCCTGCGTACGGAGGTCCGTCAGAGTGGTCGGCGACATCCCTACGGGCTCGTTGCACTGCACGATGACGTCGATGCGGCCTCAGAGGGTGAGGCCAGTGGACCCATAGGCGCTGCAGAACTCGCAATGGCAGCTGGTCAGGGAATTCGCCTGGCAATGGGCGGTTGGCCAGTAGCGGGATGCGCAGGGGGCTGGGTCGAGCAGCGTCTCGTCGCGGGGCACTGTCCTGTTGCACCAGGTGCAGCGGACGGCTGCAGGCACACCGGACTCCTGCAGTTACCGGGCCGCGACGACGGCCGTGTCGAGCGGCGCTTCCTCCAGAACCACCGCAGGGGCGCTGTCCAGTAGAAGCTTGCTCCGCCACAGGCTCAGTCCGGTCACCGCTCTGACTGCCTGCAAGGCTTTCTGCCCCACGTTCCCGAATTCCGTCACCAGTACGGTGAACGCTGGCTCTTCCATGGGCACCTCTCCTGGAGCAACGGTCAGATGACGAGAAGGCTCGCTGGCCTCATGCGTGCTGCGGGGGGCCGATGACCTTCTGTCCGATCTGTTCGGCAAGCCACTGAGCGAAGCGGTCCTCGTAGCCATCGCCGTTTTGGCGCCGAACGTGGACGAGCACCAGGTGTGTGTCGGCGCGGGCGTCGCGTTCACGAGAGTCGGAGTTCAGCAGGAGCGTGACCTCGGCGTGCTTGCTCTCGCCATACAAGTCACGTTGGGGTGCCTCAGGCCACGACAGTGAGGACCAGTGGATCTCACCCGGGTGGGGGCCTATCACCGCGGCGAAATGATCCTCGATGCTCCCCAGGGGCTGGTCAAGCATCGAGAGCGTCAAGGGGAGGTACGCCTGTGTGCCAGCCAGGTTGTCGGGAAGCGCATGGGCGGGAGCTGAACAGGTCAGGTCCGGGATGCCGGGCGGGGGAACGGCAGGCGCGTCCATGCCCCAGCACGTGAACCACGATTCCGGCAGAGCGTCACGCAGCCGTTTCACCTCGGCCACGGTGGGCACCTCGCCCTCCACCGACACCTCGGAGTAGGGCTGGGCGCCGAAGGCCACCATCTGGCGAGCGACATGCAGGGCCAGATCAAGGTCCGGTGTCCGAAAGATGGGGTAAGCAACGTCGTTCGACATGGGAAGACTCTGCCACGGCCGCCAACGAGGTGACCTTTCCTTTTTCACCGCAGGACCGGGCAAGATCCAAGCAACATACCTAGCGGCGCGGGGAGTGCAGGATGCCGGTGAGGCGGAACCTGCCTGTCGGGGGCACTCCAGGCGGACAGGAATCCGTCACGCCGGGTGTCGCGGACGGAACCCCACACAGGCGAGTCCTCGCCTGCGCCACCTGGGCCGGTGGTCCCTCGATACCTCGAGCTGACGTGGGTCAGGCTGCCGACAGGGTGATGGCCGCTCAGCTCAGCTACATGCCGCGGTGGCTCTTCGGGCGCGCGACAGATGTCGCGGACCCTCCTTCGTCAGGGCAGCTGCTGGTGCGGATCACTGGGAGCCGAGGAAACAGGCGCTCAGTTCGGTCTCTCGGCCTGCCTGCCTGTGGACTTGGCGGCGGAGGGGGCTGTTGAGTTGGTCGAAGACGCCTTCCTCCTGTCAGCGGGCGAAGCAGGCGTAGACGATGTTTTGGTGCGGATAGTTGTGCGGGAGGAAACGCCAGGGGCTCCCGGTGCGGTTCACGTGGAGGATCGTGTCCAGGAGACTGCGCAGGTCGTGGTCAGGTGGGTGGCCGACGGCTTCGGTCAGAGCCTCTTCGGCATCACTGAACAGACCGGCATGCGCTACTCGGCACCCTCTGGCCGGAGCGAACCGTGAAACTGCCCAGGTGGCGGGCATCCGCTGAGCCTGATGCCGCAGCTAAAGCCCGTGGCAGTGTGAGAGTGGGTCCGGCATCATCCTTTTGTGATTGTGATGCAACCCGTTCTGGAGATCTTTGCTGCCGACGACTTCGGGCTCTGGCCGGTTGGCGAGCACGGATCGTACGGCTACCTCGTGCTGGACGGAGAGCTGACTCCGGCGGAGGTCGGCACGGCAGTCATGCGGATTGCCGACTCCAACGACTTCGAGCCGGAGGAGGAGCACGGGCCGTGCCCGACCGACCCGCTCGGCGCGTTCCTGCACGGGCTGCTCACCATGCCGGACCTGTTCGCCGCCGGCGGGTTCCGGGTGACCGACACAGCCACCGGCGCTGTCTTCATCGAGCCGGGCTGCTGCAACGGCCTGGAGACCTGGCGGGACTGGCAGGAGGTGCTTGACGGCACCGGCTGTAATTACTTCGGCCACGACCCGTCCTCGGCGGCCGAACGTGTCGGCGACATCGTCCGGCTGACTCTCGACGTCTACGCGAAGGACGGCAGCCCGGTGATCGAGCTGCCGGTGGACCAGGTGCGCGCGCTCGTCGCCGGTGCCGAGGCGGACTTGCGGGACTTCCTCTGCCTCGTCGGAACCTGGGCCGAACAGCACCTGCCGACACACGCCGCCGCCGTCACGGCCGCCCTGGCCCGGGCACTGGACCTGGAGTTCACAGAGTGACCAGCTTCCTGACCCACCGGGCATACGTGCACGACGCCCGGCTCCCCCTCCACCGACGGCACAGCGCGCTGCGTACCTGCCTCACCGTCTTTGCTCCTTACGGCCTGCGGGCGACGTACCACCACCTCACGCTCGCCGCGATCCCCCGGCGGCTGGAGGCGGACCCGGACGCGCCGGCGCGGGCGGTGGAGGAACTGCACGAGGCGCGGGTGCTGTGGCTCGAGCGGGCAGAGGAGTACGCCGTACAGCGTCGCGCGGAGAAGCAGGCCGGGCGGCGGGCTGTACCGAACCCTCGGCCGTGGTGGCTGCGCAGCCGGTGGCAGAGCCCGGAGCGTGCCTGGTCCGACGACCCGTTTCGCCACCCGTCGCTGCGACTGTCCGAGTACGTCCGGCGGCAGAACGCGCTTTTGGACGGCGCCGATCTGTCCGGCTGCCCGGCTTGCGGGGACGAGGGACCGCTGGAGCCGCACTCGACCGGGCACGGCTGGGTCGAGCTGTGCCGTGGATGCGCGTGGGCGCCGTCGCCGTGTCCGTGCGGGCAGCGGCACCGGCTCACGCCGGAGATCCCGTACGGCTGGAAGGAGATCTGGCAGCGGGCACACATGAGCGACGACGGCACACCGAACCCACACCGGCCTGCAAGATAGCTACTCGGATGCGGCCCGGCGAACACCGGGGAAGCCACAGCCCATACCGCACCGGCGGGGAGGAGACACTCGAGCCCGCCATGCCTGCGCAATGGGGCGGATCACCTCTGCGTCGACGGGGAGGGCGTCGTGCATGCGTGCTCTCGCCGAATGGCGCTTCCTGGAGATGCTGTTGAGGAATTCGGATACAAAACGGCGGGTCACTATGTTGGCGTTGGGGCCTGCCCGGCGATTTCATCGGGCAGCTGCTCTTGCGACATTGCTGCCCAGCGAAGGTGCGCACCTGTGACCGGTACCCCGACAGTCTCCGACTTCTACTGCCACCAGGCGCTGGCCGGCACGGTTCCCATCAAGAAGGTGAGGGAGACCGATCGGGTGCTGGCCTTCCACCACACCAACCCGTCCTACCCGGTGCACATCGTGGTGATCCCCAAGGAGCACGTCCCCTCGCTGAGCGACCTGGGAAGCGCAGATGAGGACCTGCTGCACGACGTCGTCGCGGTGGTGCGGGAGGTGGCCGCCGAGGTGGAGAAGGAGCACGGGTCGTGCTCGGTCACAACGAACCTGGGCCTGTATCAGGAGTCGAAGCACATGCACTGGCACGTCACCTACCGCGGC
The DNA here is from genome assembly GCF_040296125.1 of Streptomyces sp. NPDC002265. Classification (NCBI taxonomy): domain Bacteria; kingdom Bacillati; phylum Actinomycetota; class Actinomycetes; order Kitasatosporales; family Streptomycetaceae; genus Streptomyces; species Streptomyces sp. NPDC002265. The sequence goes on from NZ_JBEOWS010000028.1 coordinate 7,098, forward strand.
GAGAGCGAGGCGGAAATCCGCGGCATGTACGGCCACCACGACGACTGAGCCCGCACTAACAGTGCCGGCCGGCTGCATGCAGGAGGAGTTCAGCGACACGCTCGGCCGCAGCTACCAGGCGGGGATGGGAGCCCTGTCTGCCGCGGGGGAGGGCGGACAGGGTGGCACAGGCCTTGATCGTTGCCGTCGGACCTTGACGATCATCAGATCGGCGCCACCTAAGACTGATGGACCCGGGCTGCTGGTCGTCAGGCCGGGCCACCCTCGGCGACGAGCTGCACCAGGCCCACCCACGGGAACTCGTCTGTCGCATGGACCGCACGCACTCTCCACCGGCCGGCCGGAAGCGCCACAAGAGCCTGGTCCGGTCGACCCCCACCGGGATAATCCACTCCCAGATCGGCGCCCGCTTCGGCCGAGTCCATCAATACCGCCGGGCCATCGGTGACCCACAGCCCGCCGTCGTCCCATGCGGTGTCCGGATCTGCCACGACTGCCTCGGCCGTCGCGAACAACTCGGCCTCCGAGTCCGCAGCCAGCCACCGCACGAACAGCAACTTCTCGGGCTGGAAGCATGTCGTTGCAGGTTCATCGGCCAGAACGAGCACAGTGGCAGCCTCCGCGCCCACGGTGATCACCCCGGCCCAGCCCTCCACCTCGCAGGCGCGGTCGTAGTCATCCCGCCCATCGGCATCGCCCAGGACGGATCCGTCCTCCGTGCACCCGCCCCAGGTGTTCACCGAGGACTCCGGAACGACGATCAACGGGCCGCCCATCGACCGGACCCAGGCCGGCTCGGCACGGGCACAGCGATCGGTGTCGTGAGAAACATCCATGCGTGCAGTCTGCCGCCCCTGACTGACACGGCCCGCAGGTCAGCCAGGTCAACCGACAAGCGGCCGACTGCCCCTGAGTGCCGGCCTGCTTGCCGAGTTGGTCTGCCCGGTAGTCGTAGACGGGCTTATAGCCCATGGCACAGACGGGGAGCTCTCAATCTTCGGGCTCGGAGGTGTTGCGGGCGGAGTGGTCGGCAAGGTGGCCGGGTTTGTATCCACGCTCCCGCAGCGGGTGGAGGATCTCGAGACCGTTGCAGGCCGGCCGGTGCCTGTCGGTGGCAGTCTCATACGGGGCGTCGTCGCCGAGGACTTTTCGGGCCAGTTCCCGCAACGCCTGCTGGTTCTTCTTCATCGCCCGCCTCCCTGCATCCGTTGCCTTGGGGACCCGCCTCGTGTGCCCGTTGACCATGGGCGGCTCGGAGCTGAGCGGCCCCTCGGTCTTCAGCCAGTGCAGCGTCGGGCACAGCGTGGCCGTGCTGCGCACACGATGTAACCGCCACGGCGCGCTTCGCCAATCCGGCGCCAGTCGCCGCCTATGGTTTCCGACGCCGGACGTGGGGGACTAAACCGCCTATGGCGGGGCGAACTGACTCAGAGGCAGGAGCCGATGGCCACCGTTGAACGACAGCCGGACCAGACCGCCGTGGTGACCGCCGAACCCGCCACCACCGCCGGGCAACGACCACCGGGCCGGCTGCGACGCATCGCCGGGCCGATCACCCGTGCCGTCCGGCCCTTCGACATCGCCGTCGTCACGTTTTTCCTCATCGCCGCCCAACTCCTCTACGTGAACCTGTGGCGCGACCTGGCCCACCAGTACCTGACCGACTCGGGGCCAGACCAGAACCAGGCCGAGTGGTTCATCGCGATCACCGCCGAGAACCTTGCACACCTCCACAACCCGTTCTTCACCACCGTCCAGGGGTTCCCCGATGGGGTGAACCTGATGGCCAACACCGTCATGCTCGGCCTGACCGCGCCGCTCACACCGATCACGCTGGCGTTCGGGCCGACCGTGACCTACGCGCTCTTGCTGACCTACGGCCTCGCGGCGACGGGCATCGCGTGGTACTGGGTGCTACGCCGGTGGGCGGTGCGCAGCCGTCCCGCGGCCGCGGTCGGCGCGGCAGTCGCCGCCTTCGCCCCGCCGATGATCAGTCACAGCAACGCGCACCCCAACTTCACGGCGCTCTTCCTGATCCCGCTGATCGCCGACCGGGTGTTCTGTCTGTGCCGGGGTGACCGGGTCGTACGGGACGGAGTGCTGCTCGGCCTGTTCACCGCCTACCAGATCTTCATCGGCGAGGAGGTGCTGCTGCTCGCCGCGGTGGGAATGCTGCTGTTCGCCATCGCGTACGCCCTCGCAGACCGCGGTCGTGTGCGGGACGCCGTGAAGTCCCTCCGGAAGGGTCTGCCGATCGCGCTCGCCGTGTCCCTGCCGCTGGTCGCAGGGCCCTTGTACTTCCAGTTCTTCGGGCCGGGCAGCTACACGGACGTGCCGCACGGCCCCGTCGTCAACAGCCCGCTGTCTTTCCTGGAGTTCTCCGGACGAGCGCTGGCCGGTGACCAGGGGATCGCAGACCAGTTCGCTGTGAACCGCATGGAACAGAACGCCTTCTACGGCTGGCCGCTCGTCGCGCTTGCCCTCGCCATCGCCGTCCGCCTGTGGCGGCGGCCCCTGGTCAAGGCACTGGTGTGCACCGCGATCGGTGGGGCGGTGCTCTCCATGGGGTCACGCATCGAGATCCCCGGCACCGGCGTCGTCGTGTCCGGACCGTGGCGGCTGATGGCCGACCTGCCCCTGTTCGGGTCGGTCATCGAGAGCCGGTTCGGCATGGTCTGTGCACCCGCGCTGGGCGTGCTCGTGGCGTTGGCGGTGGACCGCCTCGCGGTCACGTCCGATCTCCGGCTGAAGATGTGGGGGCTCGCCGCCGTCGCCGCGGCCCTGCTGCCGATCGTGCCCACCCCGTACCCCACGAGCGTCCGGCCGTCCGTGCCCGACTTCATCGCCCACGGGACATGGCGCCAGTACGTCGACGAGGGCCAGACCCTCGTCCCCGTACCGCTCGCCCACGCGTACACCTCCGAGTCGCAGCACTGGCAGTCCGCGACCCGCATGGCCTTCACCATGCCGGGCGGTTACTTCATGGCGCCCAACGGCCCCGAACACACCGGTGGTTACAACCCGGATCCCCGCCCCACCTACCTCCTGCTCGGGGCCGTGTACACGAGCGGGAGAGTCCCGGAGATCGGCCCGCAGCAGAAGGCCGAAGCCGAGGAGGACCTGACGTACTGGAAGGCAGGGGTCGTCGTGCTCGCGCCCGGGTTCAACGCTCCACCTCTGTACGAGACCCTGAAACAGCTCCTGGGCCGGGACGGCACGCAGGTCGGCGGAGTCTGGGTGTGGGATGTGCACTACGGCGCGTCCGCCGCTCGGACGCCGGAAGGCGAACGGACCGGTACCGCCTGAACGGCCGGCGGCTGCAGGGCGCGGGCACGGCGCTTCGCGGTGCCCCGGCCGGGTCGGCCAGCTTCACCGGCCATTCGGCGCATGGTCGGTCGTCGCGCACATTAGGCTGAACGTGCTCGACGGACGCTTGTGGGGGGCCTGGCATATGGACTCAGAGACCTTCGGATTCCGACTCGCGTCGGACGAGATCGGCCCGTTGGTCCGAAGGCTCTTCGTGCAGGAGGAGCCTGGTGCCGGTTCGGAGGACAAGCCGGTGCGGGTTTCGCGGCTGGTCTCCTTCAGCGGACAGCAGCGCACTTCGAAGCCTGCGGACCTGCGGCAGATCAGCGCCACTCTCGTCAAGCACGCGATGGAGGGTGTGGAGCGTCCGCTTCGCGATGATGAGCAGGAAGCGGTCACCGGTGCTCTGACGACCACACTGCTGGCGCTGGGCCGGCTGAAAATCTCGGACGCTCAAGCCGTGCAGATGGGGCATCAGCAACTGGCCCAGAGCCTGCGCTATGCCGCGTATTCCCCCGATCGTCACCTTCCCGCAAGAGCAGCACACGTATACGAGAACCTTCTGGATGCGGCGTGTCTGCATGTTCTGTACCACTTCGCCCGGCGCTCGGCGTTCATCGCGCGCACCGAGACCGCGCGCTCTCGGAACCTGGCTCAGCTCATCGCCCGGCAGGACGAGTCGGCCCGCAGCATCCCGCGGCTCGATGCGGGGGACAGCGAGTTCGAGCAGCGCTATCTCGCCTACATCGCGGACAAGCATTGCAGGCTGGTGATCTATGGCATCGATCTCTACGACTCACCGGACCGCTGGCCTCTCGACGTCGCCTATCTGAGCCTGCAGGCGACCTGGTCCGATGGCGGGGCCTCCGGCCTCACCGGACGGCTTCAGTTGCCGAACACCACCCATGTTCCGGCTGAGAAGGCCTTCGCCCACAGCAACCGGGTACTGCTCCGCGGTGTGGCCGGCTCCGGGAAGACAACGCTCGTGCAGTGGCTGGCCGTGCAGGCGGCACATGGCCCCCGCCCGGGACGGGTGCCGTTCGTGCTGCCGCTGCGCACGCTTATCCGGAGCATGGACGGACTGCCGACACCCGAGGAATTCCTGACCGCCGTGCGTTGTCCGCTCTCGGCCCCGGCAGGTTGGGCAGAACGTGTGCTGACCATGCAACGCGGTCTTCTGCTGGTCGACGGCGTCGACGAGATTCCCCAGCGTGATCGATCCCGCACCCGAGAGTGGATCCATGAACTGGTGCGGGCGTTTCCCGGCAATCAGTGGCTCGTCACGTCACGCCTGTCGGCAGTGCGCGACAACTGGCTTGCCGAGGACGGGTTCAGGGATCTGACGCTGTCGCCGATGAGCCATGCGAACGTGCGGACCTTCATCCGGCGCTGGCACGCCGCCGCGGCGGCGCCCGAATACGAGGAGTCGCTGCTCACCGCTGTCCGGGCGAAGAAGGACCTGGGAAGTCTGGCGACCAACCCGCTGATGTGCGGGTTGATGTGCGCCCTGCATCGCGACCGCAAGGGCTTCCTGCCCCTCAGCAGGAAGGCACTGTACGACGCTGCCCTCACCATGCTGCTCGCCCGTCGCGACCGCGAGCGTGACATGGGTCTGCCCGATGGCATCGAGCTGGATGTGGAGCCCAAGATCCAGCTGTTGCAGCGTCTCGCCTATTGGCTCATCCGCAACGGCCGAAACGAAATGGATCACGTCACCGCGACGAACGTCGTCGCTCAGGGCCTGCCACACGTACCTGCGGCACAGGCCCAGGGCGACGCCGGACAGATCTTCAAACACCTGCTGCTGCGCAGCGGACTACTGCGTGAACCCGTCCAGGAGGCGGTCGACTTCATCCATCGGACCTTCCAGGACTATCTGGGTGCCCGTGCGGCCGTCGAAGCCTGGGACATCGGTCTTCTGGTGAGCAACGCCGCGGATTCCCAATGGGAGGACGTCATCAGAATGGCGGTCGCTCACGCCCGGCCCAAGGAGCGGGCCGAACTTCTCGACGAGCTCATCAAGCAAGGTGATCGGGCAGAGGGCCACGCCGCTCGCGCGCGCATCCACCTCCTGGCCATGGCTGCCTTGGAGCATGCCACGGAGATCGCTCCCGAGGTCCGCACCCGGGTGGAATCACGTGCGTCCGCCCTGATTTCACCCGCCAGTCTGGACGAGGCTCATGCACTTGCCGAGGCCGGTTCGCTGGCCCTCGAACTACTGCCGCCCAGCGACGGCCTCACCGATGAAGAAGCACGCAACGTCGTCGCTGCTGCGGCTCTCATCGGTACGGACGCCGCGCTTCCCGTGCTTTCCCGGTTCCGCGGGAGTCGAGATGCCGCGGTCTGCGAGCAACTCGTGCAGGCATGGGCGGAGTTCGACCCCCACCGGTATGCCGAAGAGGTCATAGCCCATGTGCAAGAAGATGTCGTCTTCACTGTCACCTCCGAGCCGCAGATCCGCGCGCTGGGCGAGCTCGGCCCCCGAGAGCGTGTGCAGATCTCGTGCCGTTGCCATCCGGAGCTTCTGACGGATGTGCTCGATCCCAGTTGCTTGACGTGGTTGTCCCTGCGCGACAACCCGGCATTGCGCAGTCTGGACTTCCTGCAACCGTACCGACGGCTCACGACGTTGAGCCTGGAGGACTGCCCCTCCGTCACCGATCTGACGCCTCTGGAGGTGGTGGGCCTGGATCGGCTGTATCTGTGCGACCTGCCAGGCCTCTATGACGCGTCTGGTCTGAACCACCTGAACACTTTGCGTCATCTCACCGTCGCCAGCCGCCTTCCGGGTTCTGAGCTCACCGAGTCGCTGCCCACCGATGCGGGGTTGCTCGCCCTGTCGTTGCAGGGTGATGCGACCCGGAGGACCGGCCTGCTCGGAATCAGTGCCTGGCCGACTCTGACCGCGTTGAGCCTCAGCATCGGCCCGGGCGATATCACCCGGGAAGGCTGGGACGAGGTGGCGAGGCTGCCGGAGCTGTCGGAGCTGACCCTGCACGAAAGTACGCTGTGCGCTGTCGACGAAGCACGTGCTCTACCGTCCGTACGGTCCCTGCGCCTGGTCGGAGAGCCGAGCAAAGAGGACAGAGACCTGATCAAGCAGGTTCTCTTTCCGAATCTCGATGCGATCACCCTGACGGTGCCGCAGGGAGGCATGACCAACATCAAGTTCTACGAGGCCCGCTTCCCCTCGGTCAAGGTGCAGGTGGCGCACGGGGACACCGCCGCGCTCATCGTGTAGGACAAGTCCTCCACTCCGTGGCGGGCGAGCGGTCAAGGGCCCAGGTGTACCGCTGCGGCGTATCTGTGCAGGTCTTGAGGGTCGCCGGCACGGATTTCCTGCAGAACCCGATGCAGGGCACGCGCCGCGTGCTCCGGACGCAGCCGCCCGGTGGAATCCTGGAGCACCTTGTAGAAGGATGTCGCGATCCGCACCGTCACCACGTCCTCGACCTGGCCCGACATGGCGATCACATGACGATAGCCCGCGGTCTGGAACGTCGCGGCGATCGTCCGGCCGCCGCTGTGGAGCGCCAGTTCGTCACCGGCTGTCTCGCACGCGGAGAGATAGGCCAACGCTCCGTCGGGGACGGCGTTCGGTGCGAGCTGTCGCCGTCCGAAGCTCTCGTGCGGCAGATGGAGCACGGGGGTCGCGCCGCGTACCCCGGCGTGCCCGGCGAAATGGAAGAACGCGTGATCGGCGAGGCGTGACGTGATCTGTTCGGCGGTCACCGCGGCCCCCTGGAGGAGTGCAGCGGTCGGAACGAGTTGTTGAATCCGATCCACCTCCACGTGCGCCGATGGCACGTCGTCGGCCGCGAGCACGACAAGCATGCGCTGCTCGGAGTCGTCGTGCGGGCGCCGTTGTCTGTGCCGCGCGGTCGTCAACGCGCGAAGGCTCGGCGTGTACGAATGGACCGCGTAGTCCATGGCCAAGCGGCCGGGGTGCCCGGCTGCGTGCAGGGGGAGCCCGGTGAACGGGCCGGTGGGGCACCACCAGATCCGGGGCAGGGCGTCTTCAGCCGCAAGGATGTCCGGACCGGTGCCGTCCAGCTCCCGTGCGGGTCTGCGGCTCGACCGGTCGGCCAGCCCCATGGCGTGCAGAACAGGGCCCACGGTGCTGTCCCAGAGCCATCGCAGTACACGCCAGGCCTCCGACGGCTCCCGCAGTGACAGCCCCCGGTACTGGTGAGCGGCGTCCCTCAACTCCGAGGGGTTTGTGTTCAAGGGCACCACCGACACACCCAGCCGCGTCACCAGGATGGCATCGCAGCGACGAGAGGACACGTTGAGAACGACCAGGGGCCCCTCGCTTGCCGCCGTGGTCAATTGATGGACGGGCTCATGCATGAAGAAGTCGGCGAAGCCCGACACGGCGCGGACGGCTTCCACGAGACGCAACATTCGGGCGCGGAGACCAGCCTTCGGCGGCAAGTACTGCCGGATTGCCGTGGGCAGGTGGAGGAACGCCCACTGCCACTGGAGTTCCGCGACGAGGTCGGGCGCGGCGTCATGGAGTCGTTCCCATCCGGCCGGGGAGTCCGGGTGCCACGCGGCCAGGACCATGCCGCGCTGTTCCAGGAGATCGAGCGCATGCTCCGGACGGTCGGCGTGAAGGGCAGAAGCTGCGGTCTCCCGGGTGAGCTGTTCCCACGATGTGATCAGCTCGTCGTGTTCCCTGCCGGACAGCAGCAGTACGGGTGCCAGTGCCTCTGTGGCCAGTTCGTGACTCCGGAGGACGTCGTCGTTCGCGTCGAGCCGAGTGGCCAGGCTGCCCCAGACGAGGAGGGCCTGGAGTTGTTGCAGCGGCTGGGTGGCCCTGTCCGCGGCTCTCTGGGCGTCCGCCGAGGCGGTACGCAGAAGCGCCCGCGACGCTTCGGGCGTGGTCGCGACAACGGTGGCCCGAGCCAGCAGCACATCCACGAGGGCGGACGCTTCGGAGGCGGCATGGAGCTCCTCGCTCTCCCTGAGGAGGGAGTCGAGCTGTTCGAGCACGTCGTCGTTGCGCTCTGCTGTGCTGCTCCGGTGTCGGTGTAGTTCGAGCAGGGCGGAGGCGTATCCGGCGACGAGGTGGTCCTGCCAGGAGGGGAGGTTGCGGAAGCGGGGCCGTTGCCAGGCTTCCTTGTACCTCTCGACAGCCCATGTCAGCTCGTCGGGGTTCCCTGTTGCCCGATAGACCAGCAAATGGCACTCGTTCTCCAGGAGAAGTGCGATGTGCCGGAAAGCGAGGTCCGCCGCGCCGTCCCGAATGTCGGCCAGGGTGCTGAAGGCCTCGTCGAGGTCGCTTCGAGCATCGAAGATCCGGAAGCAGTCGAGGCGACTGCGAGCCAGACTGGTCAGTGCCTGCACGCGCCATGGAGAGTCCATCGGCAGGGATTCAACGGCTTGCTCAGCGCTGGTGACGGCCTCGAAGAAGATGTCGATTTCCCGTGTCAGGACGAAGCGCAGGCCCTGTAGATCGGCCAAGGCCAGCTGCAGGCGGGCACGGTGGATGCGGTCGCCGCGAGGAGTGACGGAGACCGCCGAGCGGGCATGCATCAGAGCGCTGTCGAAAGCCTCGCGCGATCCGTCCGTCCAGAACTGCGCCAGACTTACCTGTGCGAGTACGGACGCCCGCTCGGCCTGGACGTCCTGGGCTTCCCGGGACGACTGGGTGAGCTGGGACAGGTGCTCGGCGCGGCGCAGGGCGCTGGGATCACCGGACGCTTCGTACCAGGTCACCAGGATCCGCGCCAGCGGCAGGGCGCAGACCTCTTCAGCGGCCTGCTCGACCACGGTCTCGTCGGCGAGAGCCATCGCCTTGCGCAGAGCACCGGGCTCCGATGTCGCGCTGTGGAGATCCGCATAGGCGGACAACAGCTCGGCGACGAGACGGCGAAAGTCGGGCCCGGTCCGCGCATGTCGACTCAGGGCGTTGGAGAGAGTCTCCACCGCCCGGTGCAGTTGGGCGAGGTCACCGGTGTGGGAGAAGAGAGCGCGTAGCGTGGCGCCGTGGACGATCGGGACGCGGATCGCGATGTCCGGGCTGGACACCTCGTACATGTCCTCGCTGATGTGCAGGGCCTGTTCGAGCGATCGACGGATGCCGAAACGGAGCCCGTGGAGATAGTGGGCCTCCGCCATGAGGGATCCGAGGCCGGGGAAGCCCTGCGGTTCGTAGCCGGCCGTCTCCAGTTGCCGGGCCAGGTCGACGGCCTCGCGCAACGACTCCCTCCTGCCTTCCTGGCGGAAGCGGTCGAGGAGGTCCTGCAGCGCAGCCGCCAGTCGCGGAACGTGCTCCTCCCGGACGCCGAGGCCGAGGAGATCGGTGAGTGACTCGGCGCTGGAAGCGGGGAACTCCGGGGCGGGAGGGAGGGGGCCCTCGATCGCGTAGACGTCTCCGGAGCCGGTGTGCAGGCGAAGCGGTCCACTGCCCACCTCGAGGCGCACCACGGCGCCGTTGTCGACCTGCACGAGGTCGGATCGGAAGGAGGTGACAACTTCGATGAGGCGCGGATGCGTGTCAGGGACGTGCACTGCCACGGCGCGTGCTCCCCGCACGTCTCCCAGCAACAGCTGTGTGCCCTCGCGCAGGACTCCGAGCCGGGCACGGCCCACGGCGGCGGCGATCGACGCGATGTCGGTGAGGGTCAGTTGCGGTGACGCACCGACATCGAGCGACGGGACGTGGGATCGGGACGCGTTGGCGAGACGCCATGCCGTAGGGGTCGATCGAGTCTCGGCAGGCAGACGATGCCAGGCTTCGGCGAACCAGCCGGCCAGCCCGGACCGGTTCTCCTGTACGAGGGCGTGCAGGGCGCGATTGAGCTCGCGCGTGGCTGTGTCGGTGTCGCCGGTCAGACTGTGCCAGGTGACCTGCTCCTCCAGGAGGAGCGCGGGGGACAGGTCGCGATGGTAGGTCTCGACGATGCCGAAGACTTCGTCCAGCGCCGGCTCGGCGTGCAAGGTCTCCACCAGGCCCACCCGGAGATAGGGAAGGCATTCGGGCAGGAGCGCGATCGCTTCCGGCGTGCGGGCGCCCACCCAGTCACAGAACCACAGATCGGCCTCTGCTCCGACATCCAGGTGCGGCCGGAGCTTCAGCCGCACGGCGCGGATCAGTTCGGGCTCGATGCGGGTGGCGAAGCTGAGCAGCCTGGCCAGTTCCAGTGCGCCGGCAGGCGGTGGCGGCGGCAGGTCGGGTGGCGGCTCACTCACGGCAGCCTCACCCCGAGCCGGCCCGGTCGGCTGCTGCGGTCCCAACTGACCAGCGGCAGTGTATTGGGCATCCATGCTGCCCAGCGATCGGCCGGGTAGGGCGAGAGGGCGACGGCGCTGCACCCGGCTCGTTCGACCAGAAGGGCGAATTTCTCCCATTCCTCTCGGGTGCCTCGTCGGGTGTGCCGGGCGGGACCGCCGAGTCCCAGATCCGACAGCAGGAGAATGCGCCTGCCCTTTTGCGGAACCCGGTACGTGGTGCGGGTCCAGCGTGCACCTGGTCCCGTACCTCGCTGGGGGGCGTCGGAGAAGTAGCCCACTTCGACCAGGGCGGAGCCGACCACGGCGCGGACGCGTGCCAGGATCGCATCCTGGTCGCGGCGAAAGAGCTGCATGCCTGCGCCGCGGTCGATCAGGACCTGGACGCCGTGGCGGAGGGTGGGCACCGGGTGGCGGGGCAGCGTGGTGACCGGGCGCCCGTGGGCGAGGGTGGCGATGAGCGCAGGGATGTCCACCTCGCCCTCGCACACCTGGCGGGAGAGCAGGGCACGGATGATGGCACTCGTCCACTGCGGGACGAGCAGGGGCAGGTGCGGCAGTGGAACCCGTGCGGGCGTCGGTCTGGCCAGCGGCTCGGGTGGTTCCTGCAGGGCTGCGGTGGGCTCGCTCTGTACCGGCAGCAGCAGCGGCAGCTCCGCCAGCAGGTCGGCCGACTGCTCCTGCTCCTGCGGCGCGCTCCAGTCAAGTGATGCGTCGTCGGCGTGGGAGTCCCCTGGGAAGGGTTGCGGAGCGGGAGTCCGTGGCAGGGGCTGTGCCGGCTGCGGGAAAGCGTCGTGGTGCGCTGGCATCGGCACATCGAAACCCAGCAGTCTGGCGACTTTCACACGTTCGTCGTCGGTCTCAGCCACCGTCAGTGCACGGGCGACGTCGCCGATCCAGATTCCAGGACGCACAGGGTCACCGTTCCGTCGGCTTGGCCAGCGTCAGACTGCGCAGCAGCTGCCAGTGCGGATGCCCTGGTGCGATGCCCAGCGTGCGACAGGCACGCAGTGCGTCCAAGTACTCGGCGGTGCTGGGCAGTCGCTGACAGTCGCCGACGCCGCTTGTTCGTACCTGCATCAGTTCGTCGGCGAGCGCGATGGCGACCTCCATCATTGCGTCGTCGATCTCGACACCCTCGTGTTGCAGGTGCAGTTGAGCAATGTGCACCAGGCTGTCGGGCGTCGGGCTGGGAAGGGTGAATGTGACGCAGCGTCGCACGAACGCCGGCGGCAGGTCGCGTTCGCCGTTCGTCGTGATGACGATCAGAGGTGCCTCGGTGTCGGTCTCGCGACGCACCAGTGTGCCGGTCTCCCAGACGGTGAACTCGTGCGACCCGAGGGGGACGAGCAGACTGTTGGGCACGTCGGGATCGGCCTTGTCGATCTCGTCGATGAGAACGACGGCGCCTTTCGTCAGTTCCCGTCGGTAGAACCGCTCCATCGGATCGTGGTGGTGGCGTGCACTGAGCAGGCCGCCACGGGTACGCGCCGACTCGGGCGCGAGCGACCACCAGAGCACACCGGGCACGATGTAGTCGGCGTCGTTGAGCCGGCCGCGATGCGCTTGGGCATCGGCGAGCCTGCGTACGCTGTCGAACGTCCACAGCAGATCAGTGGCCTGGGTCCGAGAAGTGACCACGTATTCGTAATATCGCAGATCGTTCTCGCGAGCCCAGTAGGGGGCCAAGGAGGACTTGCCCGATCCGGGATCCCCGCTCAGGAGCAACGGCCGGTTGGTGGCCACGGCCACCTTGATCGCCAGAGTGAGGTCGGCCGGCATGTCGTAGACCGTGCCGTCCCTCGAGTCGGGACCGTGTGAGGGAAGTTCTGCCACGAAGGCTCCTAGGACGTACCGGCGAGAAGTTCGGGCAGTTTCCGCAGGCGCAGATTGCGCAGTCGGGCCGTCTGCTCGTCGGAGGCGGTCAGCAGCGGCTGCAGCAGCACAGCGTTGGAGAAGCGGGCTTGCACCTGCGGATCAGGTGGTGCGACGCCGGTCAGCACCAGCACGATCAGCCAGGAGAACTCCCCGTGCAACAGCCCGACGGCCTCCGCGACAGCCATGTCGGGCGGATGCCGGTCCTTGATGACCAAGTAGTGCGTCCGCGTCTCGAGATCGTCCGGGTACCAGCGGTCCTCGACGGTGTCCGCGTCGAAGAACTCCTTCCACACCGCGTCCTCCCAGGACCGAAACCGCTCGCCGACCCGGTCCTCCCCGGTGGGCAGGGTCTCGACCGACCGCGTCTCGAACCCCAGATGGTCGTCACACGTGGCCCGCCGTATGTAGTCCTCGGCGGTCTCTCGTTTACGGGCATTGAGCAGCAACGTCATTTCGTGCGGCCGCTCGCCGGGGGAGGGGAGCACCTTGCGGGCGGCCTCCTCGCTCACCCAGGTGGCCGTCAAGGCCGCGACGAGCCGGCGGATCGTCTGGTCCTGCAACGAGGGGGCGAGCGCCTTGAGCGCCTGCTCCATCCGCGCGGGAGGAGCGACGAGGAACTGATGGGCCAGGAAGAGGCAGCCGCCGGAACCCGAGTCGATCTCCGGCAGATGCACGCTGTCGATCTGGAGTATCCTGGCCGCTTTCGCCAGCATGCCCGGGTTATTTCGTGCCTCCGCCAGATACTGACCCAGCTGTTCCAGCCACGCGCTCATCGGGTCTTCGCGTGTCGCCTGTTCGGGTAAGTGGGTGAACTGATCCAGAACTTGATCGGCGAGCGCCTGGGCGTCATGCGGCTCGCCCTGTCCGGTGCGGGCGAACTGGATCGGCCGCAGTTCCTCCAGTCCGGCCTGTTTGACGGCGCCGGTGCCCAGATCGCCCACCAGGACAGGAACGATGAGCAACGGAGCCCCGAGCGCCCTGCGCCACATCAGGATGTTGACCTCGCGTCGTACCCAATGAGACTTCAGCGCCTTGTCATTGAGCAGGACGACCGCAGCGTCGCAGCGCGCCAGCCAATCGACGATCTCGGGATGCCACTCGGTGCCGGGCGGGAGCCCTGTCTGGTCGAGGCGGGGTGTGTGCCCCCTTTCCCGCAGTCCCTTCTCGATGCTGCACAGCACGGCAGCGGCCAAGGTGTCGCCCTTGGCGCTATGGCTGATGAACACGTCCCCCACGGACAGATTGTGATCCAAAGTCAGCTCTGGTGAAAGCCACTCTCACAAACCGGCGTCGAACTCAGGCTTGGCGACCGTGATCCGCCACCTGCGGAGCTCCTCGGTGAGTGTCGCCTCGGTCCGCACGACCAACGCGCGGAAGGCGACGGCGAGGTCGGGTCCCTCCGGCTCCTCCATCAGCCTGCGGAGCGTGTTCTCGTGCCCCAGCAGCTCCTGTCGGGCCTCGTGATAGGACGCGGCCAACCGCTGGCCGGCGAGGAGGTTCTGCACGGCCAGCACCGAGTTGCACAGGGGCGCGAGACCGGCGGCGAGGACGGCGATAACGGCCGCTGCGGTCGACGGCGCACGCCCGTCCCGGACCACGCCGAGCACCACGGCGTACGAGACGGCCACCGCGACAGCGCCAAGTGCCACGCCCTTCGCGACCTTGCCGAGCACGCTCTCGGTGCCCTCGCTCTTCTCCGCGGCCAGTTCCATGTACAGACGCTGGCGCCTGATCCGGTAGGCGAGATACGTCCGCATCCGCTCACCGAGGTCGTCGCAGGATCCGGCGACGCCGTCGCTCGCCCGACGCCAGACCTCGTCCTGCCAGTACCGCTCCGCGCCGTCCGTATCCCGCTCGGCAAGGCGGGCGAAATCATCCAGCTCCGCGGCACCGGCCGCAGCTAGCAGTCCGGTCCGGGCATCGCGAATACGTCCGGTCTGCTGCGTGGACCGTCCCAGGTAGGGGCCCACCCCGGCAAGCAGGAGGAACATCTCCCTGCGGAACAGCTCGGCCCGGATCCGGCTCGCGACCCATGCTTGGGAGGGCTGCTGCTCGGACCACACCGTCCAGACCAGCCACCCCAGAAGCAGACATTCGGCCAGCACCAACCCGAGACCCAAGTCGTCACTGTGCTGCAGGAACACCGTTTGAGCGGTCAGAAACAGGACTGCCAGCAGGGGCAGCGTGGCCAGCCGGATGCCGATCGCCCGAAACCGCCCCTGTTGGTCGACCGGACTCTCGGCCGCCGGTCGCGGCACGACATTCGTGTAGTCGATCGGCCGGCGTATGTCGGCGGCAGGAGCCCACTGCTCCCGCCGGCTTCGACTGTCACGACGCCGTCGCCGGTGCGCGCATGCACGACCCAGCAGGTACCCGTGGTGCAGGAGCACCAGCAGCCATGCCGCGACAACTGTCGGCAACACCACGATCAACACCGGCAGCCGGCTGAGACCGGTCGCCGCCCACCACCCCGCCAGCACGACAGTAGCCCCGACAACGACCTGAATACGCCGGACCGTTTCCATGCCCCACCTCACCCCCATGCGAGAGGTGACGGTACCCGACAGCGGACATGCCGCACCGGAGGTTGGTGTCGTCCAGCACGAACAGCAGCCGCGAGACAGGGATGGCGCCCGAGCGCACGCAATCCTCCTGCCCCCGGTCGGAAGACTGTCTGCTGCGTCGCCCGCGCCGATGCCGCCTTCGCGCTAGCCGCGCTCGCAGTACTTCTTGGCCGGGCCGCGGATCTTGCTGCAGGCTGCCTTTCCCTGCGCGGTCACGGGCAGCCCGCCCACCGACCCGTCCCCCTCTCGGCTGCCAGCCGAGCAGCATCCAGCCGGACGCGGCCTGCAGTGACGTGCGGCCCCGGATCCGACCTGTCCACGCATACTCCTGAGCACCTGCAGGCCGTCGACACCGAGCTCAACAGCCGTCCACGCAAATCGCTCGGCTGGGCCTCTCGCCCCATCGGCCGGACCGCTGCGGGCGCTGTGCACGTTCAGCCGTGTCTACCTGTGCACGTCGGGCTGTGCGCCGGCACATGGACGACATTTGCCGGTGGTCGGTGTCTCCGGCGTCGCGCAGCATGATGTTCGTGCTCCTTGCAGCCCTGGTCTTCAATGGTCTGGGGATTTCCGGGCGGCTCGACTCCCGCGACGACACCTTCGGCGAACACGGCTTTCGATCGTGGGCGGCGGTGGCGACCTTTTCGTTCGCCGTCTGGGTCGCCCTGCTCGGCAGCGGAGTTGCCGCAGCCCGTGGACTGCCCGAGTCCTGGCGGGGCGGGGCGGCGTCTCGAGGATGGCGGCTGGTCGGCCTAGGAACATGACACTGGCGAGTGGAAGTCCTCGCAGAGCGAACCGGTGGACCGCATCGGCGGTCAACGCCGTGATCTGATCGCCGAGTGGTGTCAATTGTTGTTTGCATCCGTGACGGCTGCACGGGTATGCGAGCGGATCGGTCGATGAATGACCCGGGAGGACGTATCCGGGCAGGAGGAGAGGGGCGCTCATGCCTGTAAACACCACCTATCCCGGCGTCTATATTGACGAGGTGAAGAGCGGGGTCCGGACCATCACTGGTGTTCCGACCTCGATCGCCGCGTTTGTGGGCTATGCCCCACGCGGACCTGTCGACCGCCCTGTGCACATCACCGGTTGGGCTGACTATCAGAGCAATTTTGGTGGTTTGCATCCAGAAAGCGCCATGAGTTACGCCGTCTATCAGTTCTATCTCAACGGCGGCAGCGAGGCCGAGATCGTCAGAGTGGTTGGCGACTCACCTCTCGTGGACGTACCCGTCGGCCGCTCGCAGGGGGCAGGCGGCAGAGTTCGCGCCCTCGGCCCCACCCCGGAGTCCGGCGAGGAGCCCGGTGAGTCTCCGGCGGTCGCCGACACCCGCACCGCCTCCCCGGGGCCGCTTTCCTTGAAGGCCGCCAATCCGGGCTCGTGGGCGAGAAGCCTGCGGACCCGGGTCGACTATGACACCTCGGAAGAAAAGACCACGTCGGACCACGAACGCACGCTGTACAACCTGACCATCCGGGACACGGGCACCGGTGCCGAGGAAAGATATCTCAACGTCAGCATCGACAAGGACAGTCCGCGGAACCTCTCCCACCTGCTTACCGCGTCGCGACTGGTTCAGGCACCGATTCGGCCTGTGCAGGAACTGCCTGGCAAGAATGACGAGCCGAAGACACAGGGAGCCGACCCATTCGCCGACCCTGAGCCGACGCGCGACGGACAGCCCCCTGCGACGTACAGCAAGCCGGAAGACGGTGGTGGACAGGACGACGTAAAGCCGACACTTGCGAGTTATACGAGCGGCGAGGTGGAAAAGGAGGGAATTTTTCAACTGCGGAAGTCCGATATCTTCAACCTGCTGTGTCTCCCGGGCTGTCATGACGAACTTGACGGATCGGCGGCGCAAGAGCTTCAGGCGCAGGCGTTGCGGCTCTGTATCGAACGGCGTGCTGTTCTCCTGGTTGATCCGCCTCCTGCATGGTGTCGGCCGGAGGGGGGCGGCCCCTTGTCCGTCGACATGGTTGCGAACCCGCCTGTACCTCCCGAGGGGCTCCTCGCTGCGGGGGACGACACGAAGAACGCGGCGTTGTACTTCCCACGTGTCATCGCGCCGGACCCGCTGCGGGAAGGCGCCCTCAGGGCGTTTCCACCCTGCGGCGTGATGGCCGGCGTCCTCGCGCGGACCGACCTGCAACGAGGCGTGTGGAAGGCCGCGGCCGGCACGGATGCCTCGCTCAACGGTGTCAGCGACCTGGAGGTGCTGCTCAGCGATCTGGACAATGGCCGACTCAACCCACTCGGCATCAATTGTCTGCGCCGACTGCCGGCTGTGGGACCGGTGGTCTGGGGGGCGCGGACCATGCGCGGAGCCGACCGGCTGGCCGACGAGTGGAAGTACCTGCCGGTACGTCGACTTGCCCTCTTTGTGGAGGAAAGTCTCTTCCGTGGGACGCAATGGGTCGTGTTCGAGCCCAACGATGAGCCGCTGTGGGCCTCCATCCGGTTGAATATCGGGGCGTTCATGAATTCGCTGTTCCGCGCGGGTGCCTTTCAGGGGCGAACCCCGCAAGAGGCATACCTCGTGAAGTGTGACCGGGAGAACAATCCGCAGAACGACATCGATCGCGGGATCGTCAACGTCCAGGTCGGGTTCGCTCCGCTCAAACCTGCGGAATTTGTGATCGTGCATATTCAGCAGCTTGCCGGCCAGACCCAGGTATAGGAGGACTGATGCCGGAAGTCACGCGCCGGGACCCATTCAAGAACTTCCGTTTCCGGGTGAAGTTCAGTGGATCCACGGAATATATCGCAGGGATCAGCAAGGTCAGCGGCTTGAAGCGGACCACCGAGGTCATCAAGCATCGTGACGGCGGTCATCCGGGCAGCAGTCACAAACTCCCCGGCCGGACCGAGTACGAAGCCATCACGCTGGAGCGGGGCTGTACCACCGACACCGTGTTCGAGGAGTGGGCCAACAGAGTGTGGAGCCTGCGCAACTCGGTGGGAGGCTTGGAGACGTCTCTCAAGGACTTCCGCCGAGATCTGATCATCGACGTGTTCGACGAGGGCGGTCAGCAGGTGATCTCGTACTCCGTACACGACTGCTGGGTTTCGGAGTATCAGGGTCTGCCGGACCTGGACGCCAACGCCAACGGTGTCGCATTCGAACACATCAAACTCGAACATCACGGCTGGGTGCGGGAGCACACCAACCCGCCGCAGCCGACCCAGTTCAGTGATACGGCAGGCTGACCCGATGAGGCGGGAGCTGACCGAATGGCAACTGCTCGACATGTGGGAGGCAGGCCACCGGCAGGCACCGCCTGCCCGGGCTCTTCTGCTCGCGGCGGCGGTGGCACCGTCCGGCGCGACGGTTGCCGACCTTCCGCTGGCGGAACTGAAGGCGCTTCAACTGGACCTGCGTGAGCGTTCCTTCGGCACCGTCTTGCCCTGTGTCACCGACTGCCCCGGCTGCGGCGAGTCTCTCGAGGTCTCGGTCATGACAGACGAACTGCGGGCGCCCGGACAGCGAAAGGCGCCGGGCGACGGGCCTGAGCTGGGGACGCTGCACGCCGAGGGCTGCAAGGTCACCTATCGGGCGCTCACCGGGCGTGATCTGCTGGCGGTGCACGGCGCGTCAGGGAAGGTGCGGCGCACGCTGCTCCGGCGCTGTGTGGTCGGTAGCGAGCCTGCTGACAGTGATCTGCCGGACGTGGTCCTGGAAGCGCTCGCGGAGCGGTTGGCTGACCACGATCCGGGCGCCGACACAGTCCTGTCGCTCACGTGTCCACACTGCCGTCATGCCTGGACGGCCGCCCTCGACGTGGCCGAGCACCTGTGGGCCGAGGTCGAAGCGTATGCACGACGACTCCTCTACGAAGTGCACGCGCTGGCCCGGGCATACGGTTGGTCGGAGGCCGACGTCCTCGCGGTGAGTCCCCTTCGGCGCCAGTTCTACCTCGGGGCGGCAACCGGATGAGCGACTTCGTGGGACGGTTGCTGCACCAGCCAGGCCCCAGGCTGCGACCGCTCCTGCCCAACGTCTTCGACACGGCGGTGCCGCGCCTTGGGACACATGACGATCAGGGCATGCCGACATACGAGGAGGACATGACATGGGCCCCCGCCGTTCTGCCGGCCGATGTCCTCACTTCGCTATCAGGGCCACAAGGCGGCGACGCACGACCGCCGTCCGCAGCAACAGGCTTGGAACAGGAGCACGGCCCAAGGACCGAGCCACCGGAGCCTGGTCCTGACACGGGACGGCGACCCGGGACAGTGGTGGAGCCTAAGCGGGATCCATGGTCGGTGCCTGCGACAGACAGTGCCGGCGCACACCAGCCCAATCCACCAGGTGTGTTGCACAGAAAGGACGTCACCGAGATCGATCCGGCTCCCGGCCGCGGTGGCGGCGAGGGCCTCGGCGACGACGGGCATCTGCCGTGTATGCCAGTCCAGCAGCCCGACTCCACCCTCGCACCGGACACCGGCCGGAGTGCTGAGCGCGATGAACTGCACGGTCACAGCCCCGAGGCAGGACGTGAATCACTGACCACTCCCGCCCGGGAACCGCTCGTCGGGCCGGGCACGGACGTCATGTCCCGGCAGTCCTCCCCTCGCATGTCGGGCAGCCCAGTAGCACTCGCAGCCGCCGGGAGGCATCGCGCCGACCTGGGTCCCGACCGCACTCAGCCACCGCTGGAAAAGCGGTCTGTCGGTGAACCGGAGGCCGGAGGTCTCCGCCGGACGGCGACGCCCTCGGGCGCGTGGAGCCATCCCCCCACGCTCCGTCCCGCCGACGTCACCGACAACGACGTGCTGACGCCCAGTCCCGAGTCGCCGCCCGGTTCCATCGGTGCAGTCGATGAGGTTCCCACCGCAGAGGGCGGCCGGCCGACCGCAGCACCGGTACCGCCGAACCCGCCGGAGCCACGTCCAAGCCGCCGCACGCGAATCAGTCATCCTGTGCGCACAGAGGCTGTTCTCCCCGACAAGGCTGCTTCCGCACCTCCGGCGGACCGGCGGACCCCCGGCACGTCGTCGGCCGTGCAACCGGTCGTACGCGTCACGATCGACCGGTTGGAGGTTCGTGCCGCACCGCCGTCACCGACTGCCGCCGACCCACGGTCGTCGGGGCGACGGCGGCCCCGGCTCAGTCTCGACGAGTACCTACGGGGGCGATCGTGAGCGACATGCTGGCAGTGGCCGCTGTGACGGAGACCCTCAGCGCCATCCTGCAGGGCGCCGTGGGCCGCACGGTGCCCGGAGCTGTGGTGACCACCCGACCGCCGGACGAGGTGGCGGCTGAGCGTCCCCCTGCCGCACTCAACATTTTTCTCTACCGTGCGTCGATCGACGGCGGGTGGCTGAACGCCGACCCGGACGGCGTACACCCCGGTGAGAGCCGTCGGCCCGCACTTCCCCTGGTTCTGCATTACCTGCTCACACCGTATGCGAGTGGCGAAGCCCACGGTTCGACAGCTCATCGCATCCTCGGTGCCGCCATGTCGGCGCTGTACGACCATCCTGAACTCAGGTCGGCCGATCTGAGGTCCGCGGCTCCCTTCAGCAACCTTCAGCACCAGTGCGAGCCGGTCCGAGTGACGCTTCTGGGACTGGGCGCGGATGACCCTTCCAAACTGTGGACCGCCTTCCAGAGTCCCTACCGCCTGACAGCCGCATACGAGGCGCGCGTTGTTCTCATCGACAGTGCTGTCCCGGGGCGCGCGCCCCTGCCGGTGCTGCGCCACGGAGACGGCGGCCGGGGACCCGAAGCCGCCGCCAGCGCCGTCGGCCGCTGGCCGACGCTGCACGCGATCACCGAGCCGGTAACGACCTCCGGTGTCGGTTTGATCCTCACAGGCCATCGTTTCGACCTCGGCATCCCCGCACTGCGTCTCACCCATCCCCTGCACGGAAGCCACCTCGTCCACGACCTCCAGCCGGTCAGCAACACCGAAGTGCACGCCACTCTTCCCGACGGGCTGGGTCCCGGCCTCTGGTCGGCAACGCTCGTGTTCACAGCGCTCGACGGTACGGAACACACAACCACGACTCTGCCGGTGAGGGTTGCCCCCCGGATCACGGGCGAGCTGCCGTTGTCCGTACGGCGTGACGCCATGGGCATGGCGTCGCTGGAGGTGACGTGTGAGACGCCGGTATGTCCGGAGCAACGTACCGAATTGCTGGTCGGGGAAGTGCCTGTGGCCGCCGAGCCGTTCCTGCAAGCGTCGCGCACGCTTCGCTTCCGCCTGGATGGCGTCCAACCCGGGCGGCATACGCTGCGCTTGAGGGTCGACGGCGTCGACAGTCCGGTGCTGGACACCGCGTCCGAGCAGCCCCGGTTCGACCCCGACACTGCGGTGGTGGTGACGTGATGGCCCCCTTGGCGGCGGGGGAGGGGCATCAAGGCCGAACGGCGGAGTCTCCGGCATCGACCGCAGACGTCGAGGAGAGCTGGTACGCCGACAACGACCGATACCTGACCGCCGCGCTCCACTGGCTACGTCTGCTGCTTCGGCGGTACATCGAAACGACGTGCGAATCCACCGACGGCGTCGCCGCCACCGATCCCGCGGCGCCGAGCGTCACCGCGGCACAACTCGAGGCCGCCGAGCAGGAAATGAAGCAGGCTGCGCAGAGCCAGCCACCCCCTGCTCTGATGCGGCTCAGCCGTGTGCTCGGGCTCTCTCCCTTCGAACGGAACACACTGCTGCTCTGCGTCGGTCAGGAACTGGACTCCTCACTCGCCGAATTGTGCACGCGAGCGCAGGGGCGCGGTGCAGCGTCCGGCCCGACCTTCGCGCTTGCATTCGTTCTCTTTTCCGATCCCGCCTGGGACATCCTGTCCCCGTATCGCGGGCTGCGCTTCTGGCGACTCGTGGAGATCGGGCGGTCGGCTGAACAGGCGCTTGTGAGCAGCCCGTTGCGGGCCGACGAGCGGATCGTCAACCATGTCAAAGGACTCGACTACGTCGACGATCGTCTCGAACTCCTCCTGACGCCCCTGCCGTCGAACAACGACCCCGACGGCCTCCCACCGTCCCATCAGTGCGCAGTGCGGGAGATCACATCCTGCTGGCGGATGTCGCCGACCGGGAAGAGTGAACGAGCACCGGTCATTCAACTCATCGGAACGGACCGGGAGAGCAAAGAGTCGGTCGCCGCCCGTGCTGCCGGTGAACTGGGACTGCTCTTGTATACGCTGCCGGCCGGCCTGTTGCCCGAGCCCGGCGCGGAACTCGATGCCATGGCCAAACTCTGGCACCGGGAGGCGCTGCTGCTTCCCGTCGCTCTCTATCTCGATGCCGACGACGGCGAATTGATCGGTGGGGAGGAGAGAGAGAATGCCCGGAGGATCGGACAGTTCCTCCGCCGTAGCGGTGGGCCCTGTTTCGTCGCCACCCGAGAACATCGGCCCGAGGTTCCGGCTCCGACGCACGGAATGGACATTGCGCCGCCTCCTATGGGCGAACGAACTTCCGTCTGGGGAAGAACGTTCGCTCCCGGAGAGGCGGATCGGCTGGCCGGTCAGTTCGCATTGAGCCTGTCCACGATCGAGGAGGTGGTGGCGTCCTCGGGCGCTGACCCCACTGCGGCTTGGCGTTCCTGCCTGGCCCGCACCCGACCACGTCTGGGTGCGCTGGCTCAACGTATGGAACCCAGAGCCGGCTGGGACGATATCGTGCTGCCGCCCGAGGAGTCGGCCCTGCTGCGGCAGATCGGCGACCAGGTCGCGCAGCGGTGCACGGTCTACCGGAACTGGGGCTTCGGGGAACGCGAGAACCGAGGACTCGGCATCAGCGCACTGTTCACAGGTCCAAGCGGCACGGGCAAGACCATGGCCGCCGAGGTCCTCGCGCGACACTTGGAAATCGATCTGTACCGGGTCGATCTGTCCGCAACGGTCAGTAAGTACATCGGTGAGACCGAGAAGAATCTGCGCCGGTTGTTCGACGCCGCCGAACCTGGCGGTGCCATCCTCTTCTTCGATGAGGCGGACTCGTTGTTCGGCAAACGCAGCCAGGTCAATGACTCCCATGACCGGTACGCCAACATCGAGGTGAGCTATCTGCTGCAGCGGATGGAGGCGTACCAGGGCTTGGCGATTCTTGCCACGAACCTCCGCCGGTCGCTGGACACCGCCTTCCTGCGTCGACTGCGGTTCATCGTTCCCTTCGCCTTCCCCGATGCCAGGGAACGCCGCGAGATCTGGGCGCGGGCCCTGCCAGCCGCCGCACCGACGGAACCTCTCGACCTCGACCGTCTGGCCGGGCTGCCGCTCAGCGGCGGGATGATCCGCAACACCGCGGTCAACGCCGCCTTCGCCGCCGCATCGGCCGGTACCGCGATCGGGATGGCAGAGCTTCTCACGGCCGCCCGGACAGAACTGCGCAAGATGGAGATGCCGGTGAACGAGAGGGACTTTGTGTGGAACGACCAAGGACTGGTGAACCCGTGAGAATCGAGCTGCACGTGGGACGGCTCGTTCTGGACGGTGTCATGCCACGCGACGGCCGGACCGTGCGGGCGGCTTTGGAAGCCGAGCTCTGCTCCCTGTTGCTCCGCGCCCCGCTCACCGTGCGTCGGGACTGTCACCTGCACCACGCCGTCACCCCGACAATCCCCTTCGCATCCGACCCAGTCGGTTTCGGACGCGACATTGCCCGCGCCGTTCACAGCAGCCTCCGCAGGCAAGAAGAGGGAGCGATAGTGCCGGGTGCGCCGAGCACGTGACGCTGCGGCGGACGCCAAGAGTGCGACCGCAGGCACCGAAAGGCGCCTCGGACGCCTTCCGTCACATCTTCCCGCGCCGGCAACTCCTGCCCGGACCGCGGCGGCAGAACTCCTACCACCTTCTCGTCCCACGGAAGTGCTTCATGCCGTTCCCGACGCCCGCCCCGCCCCGTGGCGGATTCGTGTTTCTCGACCCAGAGCAGGGACGTGTCCTGCGCGTGATCCCCTTTCAGTACAACCCCGACACCGTCACACGCACCCTGCAAGCACAGGGAGCGGGCGGTGCAGGCGAGGACCGGCTCGAGGCGCTCCGGCTGAAGGGGCCGCCGCGAGAGACGTGGAGATTCGACGTGGAACTCGACGCGGCAGATCAGCTCGAACCGGTGGCCGGCGCTGCGCCCATGGCGGGTGCCGGATTGTTCGGGGCCCTGTCGGCCCTGGAGACGGCCGTGTATCCGACCAGTGCACAACTGGTGGAGGAGAACCGCATGGCCTCGAACGGCATGCTGGAGATCACGCCGGTGGAAGCCCCGCTGCTGGTCCTGGTACTCGGCCGGCGCCGGGTCCTTCCCGTGCGCATCACGGACCTCACCGTCACAGAGGAAGCCTACGACGGAGAACTCAACCCGATCAGGGCCAAAGCAGGGCTGTCCGTCCGGACCCTCACAGTCGACGACGTCGGGCACTCCCACAAGGCCGGCGCGCTGTATCTCAGGTATCAGCAGAGCAAGGAGCAGTTCGCGGCACTGATCGGCTACGGGCCGACGACAGTCGGTTACACCAGGATCTGATGGTGCGGGACGACCTCGAGGGAGGCAGGCATGTTCGAGCCCACCAGCAGGTACCACGGCATCGCCACGGCGAACCTGACCATGAAGGACGGACGGACCGTCACCTACGTGCGGCGTCGCTTCCTGCCCCGGCCGGGGGATCTGATGCCGATCGGCGAACAGGTCGTCGTATCCGGCGACCGGCTGGACCGGATCGCGGCCCGGCAGTACGGCGATCCGGAGCAGGCCTGGCGCATCGCCGATGCCAATGGGGCGATGCGCCCGGACGACCTGACGGCCGTGCCGGGACGGCGGCTGCGGATCGCCCTCTCGGCCGGTCCGCAGGGCAGCTTGGGGCCGACCCCGTCGTGACACGCAGCCTGCAGCTGATGCTGCTCATGGGAAAGGTGATTCCCGTGCCCGCGCCTGCCGTTCTCGTCGACTCCCTGCAGTCCGTTCACGTCACCTCTTCCAGCGGCTTGGCCAGTGGCTTCCAGCTGACCTTCACCACGGCCAAGCGTTCCCCCCTGAACCAGGTGCTCCTGCCCACTGGGCTGCTGGATCCCAAGACCCGAGTGGTCGTGGTGGCTGTGGTCGCCGGGACGCCGCACGTCCTCATGGACGGAGTGATCACCCGACAGGAGATGAATCCCGGGCAGAACCCGGGCAGTTCCACTCTCACGCTGACAGGTGAGGACCTGTCGCTCCTCATGGACCTCAAGCACGTCGAGCGCTGCTACCCGGGAGTGCCCCACCACCTGCGGGCGGTGCTCGTGTGTGCCGGTTACGCACAGTACGGGGTCGTGCCGTTGGCCGTCCCACCGGTGATCAGCGACCTGCCGAACCCGGCTGTGACGATTCCGGTCCAGTCGGCCACGGATCTGGCGTATCTGCGATCGATGGCCACCGATGTCGGCTACGTCTTCTTCATCGAGCCCGGCCCGGCACCTGGAGCCAGCATCGCGTACTGGGGTCCGGAGGTCCGCGCGGGACTGCCGCAACCGGCACTCACCGTCGACTCCGGAACAGCCACAAACGTTGAGTCACTCAGCTTCGGTTTCGACGGTCTGTCCCGCAAGCAGTACACGGCACGGCTCATCGAACCTGTCACCAAGGCCGAATTGGACGTCCCCATTCCCGATGTCAGCCTCCTTCACCCGCCCCTCGCTCTGCGGCCGGCCGTCGCTCTGCGCGAACAACCATTGGACGCGCAGACCGGCAGGTCGGCGACGGAGACCATGCTGTGGGGGTTGAGCCGCACCTCCGAGGCTGCGGACGCCGTCACCGGCCACGGCCAACTCGACGTGCTGCGTTACGGGCACGTACTGAGTGCTCGCCGCCTGGTGGGCGTGCGCGGCGCGGGTTTGGCCTACGACGGCCTCTACTACGTACGCAGTGTCACGCACGACATCGCCCGCGGCCGCTACAAGCAGAGCTTCACCCTCACTCGGGACGGTCTCGTTGCCAATATTCCGGCGGTGATCCCATGACGGCCGAGACCGTGAAGAAATGGCACGGCCTCTACCAGGGCGTGGTCGTGCAGAACGTGGATTCGCAGGGTATGGGGCGGCTGTTGGTGCGGGTGCCGGAGGTTCTCGGCGACGATCCGTGCATCTGGGCCTCGCCGTTGTCCCCGGTGGCGGGAACGGCCAGCGGTATGTACGTCGTGCCGCTGAACAACTCCGGTGTATGGGTGCAGTTCCTCAACGGCGACCCCAACAAGGCGGTGTGGGCGGGATTCTGGCGCGGAGGCGCGGGCGATGTCCCGCTCGCCGCGAAGTCCACTCCGCCCGGAACCCCGCAGATCGTGCTCGCGACTCCGGCCCAGAACGCCCTTGTCATCAGTGATGCGGCCGGTCCACAGGGCGCCGCCATCGAGCTGCAGCTCGGCGGCCCCGGCGGGCCGTACATCAAGATCAGCAGATCCTCCATCGAGATTTCCTGCGGTCCGGGGCTCGCCACCATCCAGCTCGCAGGGGACAAGGTGACCGTCAACAGCGGCGCCCTAGTGGTGCAGTGAGGAGGGCGCCATGCCCGGACTGATTCTCCATGCCGGTGCCTCGATGATGTGCGCACATCCTCCGGGGCGGGTCGACGTTTCGGCACCGGCTCAGCAGCGGGTGTTCGTCGACGGGCGGCCCGTCGTGACCACGGCGGACACCTTGGTCGTCACTGGTTGCGGGTTTCCGGCGATGAGTCTGGGAGCACCGCCCTGCACGAGCATCCAGTGGAGCCTGACCTCCACCCGGGTGCTCGTCAACGGGCTGCCGGCGTTGCTGCAACCGACGCCACCGCCCGGTTTCGGATCGGGTGTCGGGGTGGGCACGCCCCCGCCCAACCCGCCAATGGTCCAGATCATGCAGTGCCGGGTATGGGGGATGTGAGGACGATGGACATCGCCTTTCCGTACCGCGTCGACGCGCGCGGTCGCACCGCGACCACGGACTACGCCGACCATGTCCGCGACATGGTCGAACAGGTGCTTTTCACCACTCCGGGTGAGCGAGTGAATCGACCGGATTTCGGTTGTGGCCTGCTCGACCTGGTCTTCGCCCAGAACGGCCCGGAACTGGCGGCCACCGTCGAGATGACCGCGCAGGCCGGTCTCCAGCGCTGGCTCGGCGACCTGCTCACCGTCGAGTCCCTGACCGTCAGAGCCGAGGAGTCGGCACTGACGGTGGCCGTCGACTACATCCTCACAGCCACCGGGGAGAGGGGCACGGTGGTATCGCGCGGGGGAACATCGTCATGACCATCGATTCGACCTGCGAGGACCAGCGGCGCCGCGCCGCCGTGCGAGCCGCCGGCCTGGCGGGCATCGAGAGTGTGTCGGCCGATGCCGACCGGCGGAACCTCTCTGTCCTCTTCTTCGGCCGACTGCCCGACCGACTGGACCGTCACAGCTTCCGTATCGAGGGCGGACGCCGCGTCACCGGCATCCAGGTCGTCTCAGTCACCGGCAGTGCCG
The DNA here is from genome assembly GCF_040296125.1 of Streptomyces sp. NPDC002265. Lineage (NCBI taxonomy): Bacteria > Bacillati > Actinomycetota > Actinomycetes > Kitasatosporales > Streptomycetaceae > Streptomyces > Streptomyces sp. NPDC002265. Next base: position 34,517 of record NZ_JBEOWS010000028.1, read on the forward strand.
ATCCCGAGAGCGCCCAGGCGAACCACCTGACACTGAGGCTCGACCGACCGGGCGACGGGTCCACCTACCGGCTGCGCGCGCTCGGAGAGCACTTCGACGCGCGGTACGACCGCATGGAGTTCACCTTTGAGCCCAGCGTGGACGACCCCGGCCTCGCCCCGGCCCACGGCGCGGGCCCGCTGCCTGACGGTCCCTCACCGACCATCGACTACCTGGCCAAGGACTACGCGAGCTTCCGCCGTCTGCTGCTGGAACGTCTGGCCCTCACCATGCCCGCCTGGGTCGAACGGCACGCACCCGACATCGGGGTCACGCTTGTTGAACTGCTCTCCTACATCGGCGACCAGCTCAGCTATCAGCAGGACGCCGTCGCCACCGAGGCATACCTCGACACGGCCCGGCTGCGCACGTCGGTACGACGTCACGTCCGACTGGTCGACTATCCGATGCACGAGGGCTGTGCGGCCCGCACTTTCGTGTGTGTCGAGACAAGCGAGCAACTGACGCTGAAACCGGACGACCTCGCCTTCACGGCCTTCCCTCCGGGCCGTATCGCGCAGACCGGACCACTCATCGCCGCGGAGCTGCTGACCGGCGGCAACCCCGTCTACCGGCCGCTGGAACGCCGCGACATCGTGCTGCGACCCGAACACAACCGCATCGAGCTGTGGACGTGGGGTGACCAGGAGTGCAGCCTGCCCGTCGGAACCACCCGGGCCACGCTGCTGGACCAGCGGCCCGCCGACGAGGGAGGCGACCGGCCGCTGCGGCTCGTACCCGGGGACGTGATCGTGTTCGAAGAGCTCCGCGGCTGCGCGACCGGCCTGGCGGCCGACCGGGATCCAACGCACCGGCAGGCCGTGCGCCTCACCCGGGTCACCCCGAGGGTCGACGCGCTCTACGACACCAAAGTGCTCGACGTCGCATGGGCCGAAGCGGACGCGCTCGCATTCCCGCTGTGCGTCACCACCCACCGCGGGCCGGAGCCGGACCCCCGACCGGCGAGCGTCGTCGCCTGCGCCAACACCATCCTCGTCGAACACGGCATCGAGAACACCTGGGGCCCGGGCCGCCACCCAGAAACGCTGGCGGGGCCGACCGCGCGCGTGCACGCGCCGGACACCTCCGGACCGTCGGGAGCCGGATGCGCCGGTTCCGTCCCCTCCACAGGAGCGGCCCCCACCCGCGCAGCGCGACGGTTCAGCCCGACGTTGCGCGCCCCCCACGTCACATGGTCCCCACCACATCCGCGCCCGGCGGATGTCGCCGCCGCACAGGCCGAGGCACTCTCGCAACTGGCCGACCGCGCCCGACGGCGCCTGGCGGCGATACAGCGTTCCGGTGCCGCGCCGTCCGCCGGCGACCAGGAATTCCTGCGCACGCTGTTCAAAGCGGGACACCTCGCGGGGACACACGAGGGCCAGGACCCCGATCACGTCCTTGCCTCGCTGCTCGCCAGGTTCGACGAATACCTCGAACCCGAACTGCGCCGTCTCGACGTGCTGGCCGGACGAGCCCGGTGCGGCTACGTGCTCGACCCTGCCGACATCGGCTGGGAACTCGCCCAGACCTGGGGCCAGGAGGCCGCTCGGTTGATCGATCCGGACCACCCCGCGCTCCACGGCCCGGCGTCCGCAGCTCTGCACCCCGACCCGCGCGAGGCCCTTCCCGCCGTACGAGTCTGGGCGTTCGGCACCGAAAGCGGAACGGACGACTGGACGGCCCGCCGCGACCTGCTGGCCAGTGGACCCCGCGATCGCCACATGGTGGGAGAGAGCGACGAGCAGGCAGCACTCAATCTCAGGTTCGGAGACGGCCGGTGCGGCACCGCTCCACCACCCGGAGTCGAGCTGCTGGCCGCCTACCGCACCGGCAACGGCCGGGCCGGCAACGTCGGCAGCGAAGCCATCAACCGGATCGCGTCCCTCACCACCCGGCTGGACGCCGTGCAGCGGGTCCGCAATCCGCTGCCCGCCACCGGTGGCACGGACCCCGAACCCGTCGCCGACGTACGCATCGCCGCACCGCGCCAGCTGTTGCGCACACTGCGGCGAGCCGTCACCGCCGAGGACTATCAGACCCTCGCCGCCGGCCATCCCCAGGTGCAGCGTGCCGCCGCGGCCCTGCGCTGGACGGGAAGCTGGTACGAGGCGGCTGTCGCACTGGACACGGTCGGCACGTCCGACGTGCCGCGCAAGGTCGCCGATGACGTCAGGCTGGCCCTGGACCGGTACCGCCGCATCGGCCACGATGTCGTCACCGGGCCCGCTGTTCAGGTCCCACTGGACGTGGCGCTCACGGTCCTCGTCGAACCCGACCATCTCGCCGGTCATGTCCGGCGGGCTCTGCTGCGGACCTTGAGGCCCGGTCCGCAACCCGGCGGCGGACGAGGCTTCTTCGATCCCGACGTCCTCACCTTCGGCACACCGGTACGAGTGAGTGCCCTGATCGCCGCGGTGATCGCGGTTCCCGGCGTCCGGCACGCCGAGGTGACCCGGCTGCGCAGACTGCACCGCTTGCCGATCAGCGACGCGAGCACGGCCCGAGACCTGCCACCCTCCGGGGTGCTCAGGCTGCGGCCTTGGGAGATCGCCCGGCTCGACGGCGACTCCACCCGCCCGGAACACGGCTGGCTGACCCTCGACCTGAGAGGAGGGCGATGAGCCCGCCGCCCTCCCGTTGTGACTGCTGTACCGCTCACGGGGCACCCACCCCGAGCCGGGTCTGGAACCGCCCCGCCCTGCCCGCACTGGAGTACCGCGCCGGTACCCACGACCAGTTCCTGGCCGCCATGCTCGCCCGGCTGTCCGGCACCGAACACGCGCCGCTGGCAGCGCTGACCAGCCGTGAGCCGGACGATCCGTCCCTGGCCCTGCTGGATGCCTGGGCTGTGGTCGCCGACATCCTGACCTTCTATCAGGAGCGCATCGCCAACGAGGGATATCTGCGTACCGCGACCGAGCAGGAGTCCCTCGTCCGGTTGGGCCGGCTGGTCGGACACCGGCCGCGTCCGGCCCTGGCGGCCGGCGCCTTCCTCGCGTACACCCTCGATCCGGGGACGCGCACCCTCATTCCCGCAGGCTCTCAGGTGAAAAGCACGCCATCACCTGGCGGAATGCCCCAGACCTTCGAGACTTCGGAGGATCTGAGCGCTCGGGCCGAATGGAACCAGCTCCCGGTTTGTCTGCACGGTCCTGCATCGATCACTTCTGACGCCGCCGGGCACGTGCCTTCGGTCGACCTGGAAGGAATGCAGCCCAGCCTCGGCGCCGGGAGCTGTCTTCTCTTCACTTTCGGCGACCCCGTCCTCAACGTCGTGCGCATCGTGGAGAGCGTGGTCCCGGATCCGCACCACGGCCGGACCACTGTCTTTCTGAAGGTCCCCCAACCGACTGAGCAGCTCGACCAGGCCGTCCAGGTCTTGCGCGACGACGTGGACAGAGCGTCACGGAAAACTCCGTCGGACACCCCGTTCGAAGACCTGCTGCACGTGCTGCGTGAAGTGCTGCACAGTGCCGACGTCCTGCGCGACCCGGATTTGCTGGCGGCCGCTCTCGACGACAAGGTACGTAGATTCCGCGAGCGGATCTCCGAAGGAGAGACGGACCCCGCCCACGCCGCCGATATTCTCGGCCATGTCACCGCCCGGGTCACCGCGGTCCAGGACGCGGCCCGGCGGGTCGCCGACGAAGCGGAGCCCGAGCCGGGTACGGGTTCGCCCTTCGGAAGCGAGCCGGTCACCGATCGACGCGGCTCCGGCAGGCAGCCTCTGCAGGCCCTCGGCCCGCTCCTGCATGTGATCAACCGGCCGCCGTCACGGCCTCCGCGTAACCCCAGTGATGCCGCCGCTTCTGTTGCCGACCTGTTCAGCGCGGAGTCGGATTCGGTCTCCCGGCTGCTCGCCGCGAACAGCCCGCGTCACGGCGCATCCTTCTACCAGGCTCTGGGCACCTTCTCCGTCAGTGCCGGGGCGTCGCCTGGAGTGCAGTGCCTGCGGGTCAAGGCGGCTCCTTTCGGAGCCACCATCCCCGACGACCGACGCGTGGCGGCACTGCTCCGAGAGGTCGGTTCAGCCCGCCGCGCACGGAGGGCCGGCGGTGCCTCGGAGACCGACGTTCTTCTGCTGGACGCGGTGTACGACACGATCCTGCCCGGCAGTTGGATCGCCGTGCAGCAGTCGGACGAGGCCGGGCCTCGGATCATTCAGGTGACCGGCGTCACGCAACTGGCAGTCGCCGATGAGAGCTACGCCGTCCGTGTCACAAGCCTGCGACTCGCCGGTCCGTGGACGGACGATCCCCACGACATCCCCCGGCGGCGCGCCACCACGGTCTGGGCCGCAGGGCAGGCGCTTGCTCTCGCCGCTCCGCCCGACGCTTCCGAAGTCACCGGCGACAAGATCCAGCTTGCTGGAACCTATGAGGGACTGATTCCCGGCCGCTGGCTGATCGTCTCCGGAGAACGCACCGACATCCCGAATGTCTCCGGGGTTTTGGGCACCGAACTCGTCATGCTGGCGGGCGTGCGACAGGAATTCGACGGCGGTCCCTTTGATGACCGGGTACGGAGCACACTCCTCCTGACAACCGGACTCGCCTACCGGTACCGCCGCGACACGCTTGTGATCCATGGCAACGTCGTCTTCGCCACCGCGGGTGAGACCCACCGTGAGATTCTCGGCAACGGTGACGCCACCCGGGGCGGGCAAGTCTTCTCGCTGCGTCAGGGACCGCTCGCCTGGCTTCCCGCCCGCACTCATGATGGCGTCAGGGAAACGTTCACCGTGCAGGTGGACGACAGCATCTGGTCCCCGACCGACGACCTCTCGGAAACCGGTCCGAACGCTCGTGCCTACCAGATGCGAGTCCGCGACGACGGAGGAGCGGCTGTCGAGTTCGGCGACGGCAGGCACGGTGCACGGCTCAGCACGGGTGTGGAGAATGTCTCGGTCACCTACCGTGTCGGCGGCGGTAGCGCAGGCAATGTCAGATCCGATCAGATCAACCAGGTGGTCAGCAGGCCCTTCGGGGTCAAAAGCGTCACCAATCCGCTGCCGGCCACCGGCGGCACCGACGCCGACGGGCTTGCCGGGACCCGGCGTGGTGTCCCGCTGCGGCTCAGCGCACTCGACCGGCTTGTCTCGGTCCGTGACTATCAGGACTTCGCCCTGGCGTTCGCGGGCGTCGGGAAGGCGGTCGCTCGCCGTTGTCGCGAAGGGTCCCGCCAGCTCGTACATGTCACCATCGATGCTGCCGGAGAGACCCCCCTGGAGTCGGCATCCCCGCTTGTCGCGGCCCTTCAGGCGGCTCTCGGCCGGTACGGAGACCCGGCCCTGCCGGTTCGCGTCGAGGTCTGCGAACGAGTACGGCTCGTCCTGTCCATCGGTGTCCGGACACTGACCGACCATGCGCGGGACAAGGTCGAAAGGGCGGTGCAGCAAGCCCTGTCGGCCAGGCTGGGTTTCGCCGCGTCAGAGATCGCGCGGCCCGTCTTCCTCAGCGTCGCCATCGCCGCCGCGCAGGCTGTCCCAGGCGTCGACTACGTGGATGTCGACGCCTTCGGCGGAGTCCCGAACGACACCGACGCGGCCGGGATCGTCCGCATCGCGCAACAGCTCGGCCCCTCCCCGTTCGTGGCCGTCCTGCCTGCCGGGTACCGCGAGACAGGGCCCATCAGTAACACGGACATGACAACCGGCGCTGTCGCGGTGAACGCAAGTACTGGCGGGCGCTCATCGAAGCCCGGTCCCACGACGGCGGTGCGGGGGGCGCTACGGCCCGCCCAGCTCGCCTTCCTCGATGCCGCGCTGCCCGAGACCCTCATCCTGCGGAGGATGTCATGACTCCCGATCAGTTGTACGCGCTCCTGCCGTCCGTGCACCGCAGGCTCGACGCGCAGAACGGCGGCCAGCTCTACGCGTTGCTCTCGGTCATCGCCGAACAGGCAGACATTGTCCAGGACGACATCAAGCAGCTGTACGACAACTGGTTCATCGAGACGTGCGAGGACTGGGTCGTGCCCTACCTCGGCGACCTCGTCGGCTACAGCCTGCCGCCCGGGGCCGCCGCGGCGCTGTCGGCCTGCGAGTCGCCGACCCGCGGCCTGCTCGCCGCCGTCGCGCCCCGCAGGGAGGTCGCGGACTGCATCGCCAACCGTCGCCGCAAGGGAACTCTCCCCCTGCTCGAAGATCTGGCCGCCGACGTGGCGGACTGGCCCAGCAGGGCGGTCGAGTACCGCCGCCTTCTGGCCGTCACCCAGCCCATCCGGCGTTACTCCGCGCAGGACCAGGAGATGCGCCGGCGACAGAATCACGGCCGTCTGGCCGACCTGCGCCGCGCCGACATCCTGGACCGGATCGACGGGCCGTTCGACGAGCTGGCGCGCACCGTCGAAGTGGCCCGGCCCGGCTCCGGCCGCGCCGGCCGCTACAACATCCCGAGCGTCGGCCTCCACGTGTGGCGGCTGAGAATCCACCGGGTGACCCGAGCCCCGGCGCTCTGCCTCGACGCCGCTCGGTCGCGCTACTCCATCAGTCTTCTGGGCAACGACACAAGGCTGTTCACCAGACCGGTTCCCGAACCGTCCGCCAGCCATGTCGCGGATGAGATGAACGTCCCTGCCCCGATCAGAAGGAGGGCGTTCACCGAGCGGATGCACGACTACTACGGCCCCCTCAAAAGCGTCTGTCTGTGGACCGAGACCGACGCCGGTCACGATGCGGTGGCCATCGACCGGATCGTGTCCGCGGATCTGTCCGGGTGGGCCTACCGTCCACGTCCCGGGCAGGTCGCCCTCGACCCGGTCCTCGGACGTATCGCCTTCTCGGAGCGCACCGCGCCGCAACAGGGTGTCCGGGTTACCTATCACCACGCGTTCGCCGGTGACTTCGGCGGCGGTGAGTACCCGCGCCTCCAGACCGCTTCCGACGGTCCCGACGCTGCTCACTACCGCGTGGGCCCGCGCGAGGAACAGCACCGGATCACCGACGCGATCAAACGCTGGCGCACCGAGAAGGCGTCCGGGCACGCCGGCGCCGAGGCGATCGTCGAGATCACGGGGACCGACGTCTACGAGGACCTGACCAGCATCCCTCTTGGCCCAGGGGACAACCTGACCCTGCGTGCGGCGGACGGAGCGCGACCGGTACTGCGCATGGACGACTGGTCCGCCGACCGCCCGGAGTCCTTGCGCGTCACCGGCACCGCGAGAGGAGAGGGGCCCCCGCCGCGCCTCGTGCTCGACGGCCTCACGCTCACCGGGCGCAGCGTCCAGGTGTGCGGTGCCGTGGGGCACCTCACGATCCGCCATTGCACCCTCCTCCCCGGCAGGGGGCTCGACGCACGATGCCTGCCCCAGGCACCCGGCGCACCGGCACTCGAACTCGTCCACACATCGGTTCGGGTGAGAGTCGAGCACAGCATCCTGGGCAGCATTCTGGTCCTTCAGGACGAGTCCGCCACCGAACCGAACCGGCTCGACCTGTCCGACACCGTGCTCGACGCCACCCACCGCGAAACCGCGGCCCTGACCGGCCCACAGGGCCGGCACGCCCACGCGGTCCTGACCGCGCGGCGTACGACCGTCATCGGATCGGTGCACACCCGTGCCGTGGACCTGTTGGAGAACTGTCTGCTGGACGGAGAGGTTCAGGTCCTTCGGCGCGCCGAAGGCCAAGTGAGGTTCTGCTGGTTGCCCCCTGGTTCGAGCACCCCGCGCCGATTCCACTGCGAGCCGGAGCATTCCGGTGCCCCTGACCGTGTCAGGCTCAGGTTCGCCAGCACCCGGTACGGCACACCCGACTACGCCCGACTCGCCGACACCTGCGCCGACGAGATCCGTCGTGGCGCCGGCGACGGGTCGGAGCCGGGGGCGATGCACCACCTGTTCTCTCCGCAGCGGGAGGACAATCTGCGCACTCGCCTCACCGAATACATTCCGGCTGGATGCGACGCCGGGGTTTTCTTCGCCACCTGACCCGCCGCTCGAGCGGCGAACAGGTCTTCCCGCACCGTTCGGAATTCGTTCCACTCGTGGTTCAACAGGGAGCGTACGATCATGCAAGGCGATTTCTCGCGGGTCACCTTCGACCCGTCCCAACGATTCTCAGCCGTCCTGTCCCAGCAGGGCCGGGTACAGCTCGACTCCGAGATCAACGAACAGACGGCTATCCTCCTGCACTATGTGCGCACTCTGGCCGCCGACCTACTCGGACCGGCGGCTTTTCCCCCTGGCGCGGGTGGACACAGCGTCGGTGGTTTCTGCGTCGACACATTCGACGGCGACAACTTCACCGTGACACCCGGGCGGATCTACGTCGACGGCATCCTCTGCGAATGCGACGGCACCGACTACTGGAGCCAGTCCCATGGATTCCTGGACCGGGAACAGGAGCGCGACAGGCTGCCGACGAGCCCGTTCATGGTTTATCTGCGGGTCTGGGAACGTTTGGTCACGGCCATCGAGGCACCCGGCATCCGCGAGGTCGCCCTGGGCCTGCATGGCCCCGACACCACGGTGCGGACCCAAGTGGTCTGGCAGCTCTGCTGGTTGCCCCTGGGGTCTGAACCCGTCGCTCCCGACATGCAGACGGCGCCGAAGTTCCTGCGTGACCGGATCAGCGGGAGGTTCAGACCTCGCGCCCTGCTCTCGGCCCGCGTCCGGCATCCCGAAACCGACGCCGAGCCCTGCGACCTCCCGCCCGACTCCGGCTATCGGGGACCGGAGAACCAGCTCTACCGGGTCGAGATCCACCGCGGCGGCACCGCGGAGACGGCAACCTTCAAGTGGTCACGGGAGAACGGCTCGGTGACGCTCCCTGTCAGGGCGATCGCCGGTACCTCCGTCATGGTGGAGACCTTGGGGCGGGACGACCGTCTCGGTGTCGAGATCGGTGACATCGTCGAGCTCGTCGACGACCTGATCGTCTGCCGAGCCGCCTCCGACACCCTGGAGGAGGGTTGCCCTCGCCTCTACACCATCACAGACATCGACTACACGGGGAACCGCGTCGTTCTGGACTCCGCACCAGCCGACGACCCGTACCAGCCGACCGTGGGAACGGATGTCGGGCGCCACCCTTTGCTACGGCGCTGGGACCACGGCGGAGCGAAGCCTGGTGCCGACCCTCGTGGGTTCGACGTGCCGGGCGCGGAGGGTACACAGCCCGTTATGGAAGATGCATGGCTGCCTCTCGAAGAGGGCCTCGAAGTCTGGTTCGAGGGGGACGACGAGCGGCCGCCGCAGTACCGCCGTGGTGATTATTGGCTGATCCCCGTGCGGGTCGTCACCGGCGACGTCCTGTGGCCCTGCGAACCCGATGGCCGACCGCAGTCGAAACCTCCCCAGGGAGTCAACTACCACTACGCGCCGTTGGCCGTGGTCGTGCCGGACGGTCCCCACGAATACCAGATGGTGGACGTGCGGCAGCCCATCCCTCATCTTCGCAATCGTTCCTGAGCCCGCTTCCTCGGCAGCAGTCCCTCGGCCGGCTCAGCCCTTCAGACCCAGAACGAGTAGAAAAATGAACCAGCCCACGAAAAACATGACGACAAGGGCGATGACGATCTTCGGTGTCTGTTTTACGGAGACGACCGCTCCGGTCGACAGGTTGTGCACCTGCTTCACGCGCAGCGTCCCGGACCGAAGGCGGCCACGTGCATGAATTAGGTCACCGTTGGTGACCGCCCCCTCGAAGGAATAACCACGCATTTCCACCGGAACGAGCACTCTGCGATGTCCGGAATCACCGGACTCCTCCACCCGGAAATTCATGACGACCGTGGACGCCGCATCTCTACGTCCCTCGGTCCGGGTCTGCAGGTCGCGCACGATTCCCTCCACGACATCGCGTGTCGCGGGAATGGTCACCCTGTCTTCGAAAACTTCGGGATCAGTGCGAGGTTCTTCCCTCTCCAAGCGCGGTGGAGGGTCTGACCTTACCGGCTCGGTATCGTCAAAGGAGTCCGAGAGGAAGAAACGGCTGCCACAGCGACTGCATCTGCCGTCCTGGGGAGGTTCACCGCTACCGCAGTTCTGGCACTTTGGCTGTGTTTCCATGCGAATCGGCTCCTCTGTACTCGCCTCTCCTGCCAAAGCGCCTCTGTTTCCAGGACACACCCGGGCCCTTCGGACGGCAAGCCCCGTTCACGGAGCTGCTGTCGCATGCGGGGGTGGGGGCGGAGGAGGGTTGGGATTGGGCCGGGAGGCTCCCGGGGCCGGTGCCGCCGGGTAGGTCGGTGGCTGCGGAGACGGAACCTCCAGCGGATTGTCGACGAGCACTCCGATGTCCCTGCGGACGTCCTGCTGTTCCTTCTCGTTGAGCAGGCCGTAGTCCAGCTCAGGAATCCCAGCGATGATCATGTCGATCTGCTCGCGGCGCTCGACGACCGACTCCGGCTCGCAGGTGCCCAGGCTGAGCGTCAACGAGGCGATGCTGCCGACGGATCGTCCGGCGATACGGATGAGCGCTCCGCCGAGCAGGGCCTCGGCGACGATCTGACTGGTGATCCGTCTGGCACCCTCGCTGCGGTAGAGGTACACCGATCCCGCAATGAGTGCCACCACGATCAGCAGCGTCCCGACGGTCGCGGCGCCGCGCGCACCGGTCAGCCGGACGCCTCGTTGGATGGGCACCAGCCGGAACGCCGTCAGCCATTCGGCGCGGTTGCTGAACAGCCGCATCATGCGGACGTCGAAGACAGACACCCCGCTGTCGAACAGTGCCGGGGTGAAACGTCTGGCTCCCTCCGCGTTGAAGTTCGAGACGACCTTGAGGTACTTGCCGGACTCCAGCGCGCGGTAGGCCACGGCGGCTTCCCTGCTGGACCAGTTGGACTTCAGGAACGCTTTGACCTGGTTCAAGTTGGTCGAGAACTGGGGGCCCGTCAGTGCCGGCGCCTCGTCGATCCCTCGTGTCCAGGCTTTGTTGTCCATCAGCCACACCTGCCGCGAGCCTGGATCCCACACCACAAGGTCGAAGCCGTTTCCGTGCACGTTCTTGGCCCAGTCCTGGAAGACGATGTAGCCCTTGCGATCCAGAGCCTGCGCGAGGTACTGCTCTCCGAGATCACCTATCACGCCTTTGTCGACCGGTGGTTGTGTCTGCCGCTGGGCCGCCGGCTTCATGCGGCCGGAGATTCTGGCCCGGCCGCCGAGTGAGACTGCGACGGCGCCGGCGTGCGCCTCCCGTTCCAGCGGGTCGGCAGTGACGACCTGAGGTGTCAGCTCCTGGACCTCGCCGGAACCGGTCTGCTGTTGGACCACGTGGGCCAGCTCGTGGGCGAGGACCAGCTCTCCGCCGCGCTTGCCAGGCTCGTACCGGTCGGCGGCGAAGACGATGTGCCGGCCGACCGTGTAGGCGAGTGCGCCCAGCGCGCGCGCCGAATCCGTGGCCTTGACGTCGGTGTGGACCCGGACACCGCTGAAATCGTGAGCGAATCCTTCCTCCATCCGCGCCCGGACGCCTCCCTCCAAAGGCTGTCCGGCCGACGCCAGCACCTCTGCCACGACGGGTGGCGCGGCGGTCCCCGGCGCGGAAAGGGAACTCGGCGGCGGACTCCGGAGCACCTGCACTCCCACGCCGCCGCTGGGCGCCACTGGGCTTCGCGAGGCGAGCGCCGCGGTACCGGATCTGCCGCCGTGGGTGTCAACCCGCGTGAAGTCCATGCCTGGTGCCGCACCGGTACGAGGGTCAGACCGCCGCGATGACCCGGCGCCGAGGCAGGCGCAGGACCGCCCCGCGGCACAGCCGGACTGCGGTCGAGCGGGTGTCGTCGGCCGCCATGAAACCGTACGGACTGCTCTTTCTGGGCGCCGGGACGGCGCCTCCGGGCGTGAAACACCCCTGCTCACTCCATCACCTCCTCATGTCGGGCGGACACGGAGAAACCTCCCGTTTCGTTCGGTCGGGTGGCGCTTTCCGAGGTGGCCGTGGGTGTGGATGCGCGAAACGGTTGTCCGCTCCTTGTGACGAGACCATGCTTCCTGCCGCAAGAGGGAGCGAACTCCTGAGGAGAGGCGGTGTGGGGTTGGGCGACCGTGTCCGCACCGGCAGAGCCGTCCGGCTCAGGGCTCAGGCGGCCATCCCGGTGGTGGTCCCCCCGTATCGTTGCAGGCGGATATCCCCAGGCTCACGAATCCTACGAGGATCGCCAAGCCGATGATGACAATGAGGACCACGGCCAGTATGCGAAGGCCTCGGTAGGCCTTGGTTCCCACACGGGCATGTGTCGTGAGGTTCATCAGTTCATCGGCACGCAATGTTCCATTGTGCCAACGTCCGCGGAGTCGTACCAGGTCTCCGTTGGCAACTGAGCCGGCAATGGAAAATCCACGCATCTCCACCGCTATCGGCTTGAGCGCTTTCCCGCTCCCATCGTGACGCTCGACCCGGAAATTCCATATGTCTTCTGACGCACCGTTGGACCAGTACTCTTGCCGCTCCTGAAATCCTGTTACTGTGCCAGTGTATTCGTTTTCGGTGTTCCCCCGCGGTGTTCCGTACACCGTTCCTTGCTGGCTCCCGACAGGGGGTGACTCATTTTGAGGCGGTTCTCTTTCAGGCATCCTGTGAGGTGGCGGGGTGATGCCCGATGGAGGCGCACTTGCTTTTGTGCCGCACCGTTCGCATTTGACGGCGGTGGCCGGCATCGACGCGCCGCAGATCTCACACAGACGAGTCAGTTCCGTCCGACACGTGTTGCAGTAGGCGGTGCCAGCCAGGGTTTCGTTTCCGCAGAGATTGCAGCGCATGAAAGTTCTCCGTCAACCACGCTAGTTCAGATGTCGGCGACATGCACGCGGCTGCACCAGAAGCCGCCCCCGCGGCTCTCGCGGGGGGGGCGTGAGGTGCGGTCCGGCGGGGGCGGCAACCCGGGGGGGCGCGGGTGGGGGGGCCCGGGGGGAGGGGGAGGCTGGC